>JAGRJA010000178.1 GCA_020443005.1 Pseudomonadales bacterium | reverse complement strand
CCCTTGATCGTGCTCGACAAGGCCGGTTATGTGGGCAGCCTAGCCACCAATTCCGAATACGAATTCATCAAGCAGCAACGCCTCGGCGACCTGCTCACCTCCGAAGCGATTCTGGAAACCGTTTCAGCCCGGAAGAAAACCGGGTTGGGACTGGGTTATTTCGTAACCTGGGTAACAACCTATACTGACCAACATAACGACGTTGTCGGACGACAGCGCTTCACCCTGTTCAAATTCGACCCCTCGACCATTTCGCTTCCGGCCTGAAGGATGAAAAAAATGACACAGCAAAAATCAACTTCATTGTTATCCCGTGATGTTGCAGTGGGCGATGAACTCACACCACTCAAGGTGGATGTCACAGCAACGGCCATCGTTGCCGGCGCGATTGCCTCGCATGACTACATGCCCATGCATCATGACCGCGATTTCGCACAGGCCCAGGGCGCACCCGACATTTTTTTCAACATCATGTCGACCAATGCCTATATTGCGCGCTTTATTACCGACTGGGCCGGGCCCGAAGCCATACTGAAAAACATCAGTATTCGGCTGGGTGTGCAGGCTGTACCCGGGCAGACACTGCTATTCTCCGGAACGGTGACCCGCACCGAATCAGGCGAGAGTGAGTGTCTGGTGGAACTTGCCATCAAGGCAAGCGTCGAAACCGGCGATCATGCGACAGGAACCGCTGCGCTGACGCTGCCTTTATAGAAGCTATCCCTTCAGATGCAAACCGGGTATCAGCCTGCGCCTGATATAGGCCCGCAGTTCTTTCTCGGTCTTTTTCTTGTGGCTTGGCATCGAAATGATCGAAATGGCATTACGCAACCACAGCTCGGAAATCTCATCGGCATGCCGGGCCAAAGGCTGGTTCGCCCTGAAAATATCGGCAAAGACAATTTCACCGAACTGTGAAAATGCAAAATATTTCATACCGACATCATTGAGGAAGGTGCTTCCCCTCGACACAAGCTGGGCCAGAATCGGGTTACGACAAAACCGCTTCACCACATAAACAAAGGCCTCGACAAAGGCCTCTTCTTCCCCCAGGTTTTTGATGTGATTGCGAACCTCAAGACCAAATGACAAACCTTCTCGCTGGTAGGCCGCCGCCAGGATTTCAGTCTTGTTCTCGAAATATTTATAGACTGTTTGTCGGGCGATACCGGCCTCTCTCGCGATGTCCTGGACAAAGGTTCTCTCCAGCCCCCTCTCACCAATACAACGGATACAGGCATCCATGATGCGATGCTTCATCACCTCTTCCGGAGTCGGGTATTCTGCCTCGTAACGGTGCTCCATCGAACAGCTCCACTTTGCTGAAAGTTTTTTCATTTTAAAGTATCTGTCATCAGATGACGACAGATATAGAAAAGTGTCATTGCGCCGGATCACGCTCTTGATTATGTTCAAGACCGCAACCTGCAAAAATTTTGATGCGTTTTTCAATAAAGGAGTAAAGCATGAAACTGGCCAGATTTATGTTGTGTATCACCGGCGCCACCTGGGTTCTCTATGGTGGCTGGCTGTTTTTCAATCCGCTCGGTCTTCGCTACGCCGGATTTGAATTGAATCACTGGAGCACTATCGTAGAAGTACAGGCCATGTATGGTCTGGCCGAGGTCATGCTGGGCGTGTTTGCCCTGCTGGGCGTGTGGAAGCCTCGCGTGTATATGCACCCGGCACTGCTTTTGTGGTGCATGATTTACTCGAGCCTGTGGATAGGTCGTGTGATTGGCATTATCCAGTGGGAAGGCTCATGGAGCATTTTTCCACTCGGCGCTGAGGGTCTGCCGGATGCCTATAACCCGGGTGCCCTGTATTTCCTGGAGCTGCCTTCATCCATCCTGCTTTTTATCGCCCTGATGAAAACCCGCGGGCATCCCGAGTTGAATTCTTAAGGAGCAAGCAATGGTCGATGTCAACGTGCTGAAAGTCAGGCATATCGATTTCAAATTTGACCCGCATACGCCCTACTACTGGAACCCGAATCACCTGTATTGGGGCAACTTTGTCAATTTTGTCACGCTGATTGCACCCGGTTTT
>JAGRJA010000177.1 GCA_020443005.1 Pseudomonadales bacterium | reverse complement strand
TATTTTAGTATTTTTGCCGGTGCAATTCTGGAGGCTACCCAGGCCGGATAAAGCGCACCGAACAGACTCAGCAGAACTGACACAGACGCAATCAACAAAACATCCGTGATGTGTAGGTCTGAAGGTAAAAAATCGATCGGGTAAACACTGACATCCAGAAACTTGAAACCGAGGAATACCTCAACACGCTCGACCAGTGGGGAAATAATCGAGGCCAATAGCGCTCCTGTCAAAACACCCAAAAAGGTTCCCGAAAAACCGATTCCACCGCCCTGAATCAGAAAAATGAACATCAGATCACTTTTCCTGGCTCCCATGGTTTTCAAAATAGCTATCGAAGAATGCTTTTCCTTGACCATGAGCATCAGGGTTGTCACAACATTGAATACAGCGACAACAATAATCAACAATAAAAGAAGGACAACAAGGTTCCTTGAAAGTCGAATGGCTTCGTAAAGCCCGCCCTGGCTATCCATCCATGTTGTAATACGGGCATCGCGATACCGTTGCTGAAGCTTGTCCGCCAATACCGAGGCCTGGTACACATCCTCGACCTCCAGTCTGAAACTGAAAATGTGCGGCCCTTCCGGCACATCGGTCTCCAGTTTTTTAAATGCCATTCCCTTATCCAGCTCAGTGCCGGTAGAAAAATCCCCCAGGTAGGTGTAGTTAAGTATTTTCGTCGACAAGGCAGATTGACTGCTTGAAGCTGTCGGTCTCAATGCCAGCACGGCATCACCTTCAGATAACTGAAAATAATGAGCAAGCCGGTTACTGACCAGAATAGCACCCGTACCTGAAAAAAAATCCGCCCACTGCTGACGCGTAAACAAGGACAGAAAAACCGGTGTTTTTTCAACCATTTCCTGATCAAGCCCGACCAGTAAAACCGGCGATGAAAGATAACCGTTATTCAGCAATACCTCCTCCCGGGAATAGCGGTAAACGGCAGAAACCCCGGGGGTACGCATCAACTCCATGGCAAAGGACGCCGCTTTCGATCGCGTATTACCCTGCTCATCACCCTCAAGTGCAAGCTCAACAGAAATATGAGGTATGAATGCGAGAATCCGGTTTCTGAGCTCTTTTTCAAAACCATTCATGACCGACATAACCAGAATCAACATCGATACTGCAATAACCAGGCTTGCGAGGGCAATCCGGGAAATCAGACCGGTCAGTGTTATTTTGTAGACAGACAGAAAATAGCGCAGGCCAATATCAAACTGCCACAAAGCGCCGCTTGTGGAATTGCTCTGCTTCATAAGGGGTGAAGGCTACCATGCCTTAATTCATAGACGCTATCCATCAAGCGAGCCAAAGGCATATCATGGGTAACAACCACGAAAGAGGTTTTCGAGTCTTTTTTGAGAGAAAGCATCAATTCGACGACCGAATGTGCAGTAGCTTCATCCAGGTTTCCGGTAGGCTCATCCATAAGAATACAATCAGGCCGGTTGACCAAAGCCCGGGCAATGGCAACGCGTTGTCGCTCACCGCCGGACAGTGCCTCAGGGCGATGAAGATGCCGGCTTTCCAGACCGACTCGCTGAAGCATATCCAGGGCCATTTTCGAGGCCCTGTTTTTTTGAATTTTGCGAATTAACAAAGGCATCATCACATTTTCAAGTGCAGAGAATTCTGGCAATAAATGATGAAACTGGTAAACAAATCCCAAATGGCGATTGCGAAACAATGCCTTCTGATCCTCGTTAAGCTTCTTCAGGTTTTCTCCGGCAACAATGACATCTCCGGCGTCGGCCTGATCAAGACCACCCATCAGATTCAGCAAGGTACTTTTACCAGAGCCCGAGTGCCCGACAATTGCAACCATTTCCCCTTTCAAAACCGTCAGGTTTAACCTGTCAAGCACCTGAATGACTTCACGCCCCTGCCGGTAGCTTTTATCCAGATCACGGCAAACAAGAATATTTTCAGCAGGTTCATGCATAGAAATCAGCTTCCGTTGAGAATGAGCGCAGGGCTAATCAGCGATGCTTTTCTGGAGGGATAGATTGTGACCAGAAAAGACAATAGCAACGAGACCGAACACACCAGAAAAAAATCGCTCCACATCCAGTCGCTCGGCAGATAAATATTTACACCCCCGGTGGCACTACCAAGCTGTGCGTTAAGTATTCGCAGAATACTCTCAAGATGTGTTGCTGTCAGCCAGCCT
>JAGRJA010000176.1 GCA_020443005.1 Pseudomonadales bacterium | reverse complement strand
ATCGCGTCGATTCCAGTCATTCTAAAAAAACCGGAGGTACAGGTTTGGGTCTGGCTATCGTCAAACATGTGATGCAACGACACCAAACCCGACTCAAAATCGAAAGCGAACCGGGTAAAGGCAGCACATTCAGCTGTTTATTTCCTGAAGCCCGCGTGATAGTTCACCCAAGCGTTTAATCCAGAATTTTCTCTTTCATTTCCTGGTAGCTGATATGACGAACATCTTTTCCCTTAACCAGAAAAAGCAAATGTTCCGCGATATTCCGGGCGTGATCACCTACGCGTTCAAGCGAGCGCAAAACCCACAAAACCTTCATCACACGGGTAATTGATCGGCTGTCCTCCATCATGTAGGTCATCAATTCCCTGACGGCTGTTGTGTATTCTGTATCCACTTCCTTGTCCTCACCCACCACTTTCACTGCCAACTCAACATCAAAACGGGCAAAAGCATCCAGTGCTCTTTGCAGCATACGATGAACAAGAAAACCGATATGCCGCACCTCAATATAACCCTTCATATCGGAATGTTCCCTCAGCTCTATGGCAAACTTGGCAATTTTTGCCGATTCATCGCCAATTCTCTCCAGATCGGGCAGCATTTTTGAAACGGCAAGCACCAGCCGCAAATCACTGGCTGTCGGCTGCCTGCGTGCCAGAATTTTTGCGCAGATATCATCAATGGCAATTTCCTTGTGATCAACCGTGTCTTCATTTTTCAGTACACTTTCTGCCAGTACAGAATCTTTTTCGACAAGGCTGTGTATTGCATCTGATAACTGATTCTGAACAAGCCCCCCCATATTGAGAACATCCGTTCGCAGGCGCTCGAGATCTTCATTGAATTTCTGGGAAATATGCTGGTTGAGATTGAGATTTTTTTCCATAACTGTTGCCCTGAATGGATTCTTTTAAAGTTAACCAAAACGACCGGTTATATAGGCTTCTGTCAAACTGTGTTCGGGGTTCGTGAAGACCATTTCGGTGTCATTTACCTCCACCAGATAACCCAGATGAAAATAGGCTGTTCTGTTCGAAACACGCGCCGCTTGTTGCATCGAGTGCGTAACAATTGCGATTGTATAATTCTCGCTCAACTCAGCGATCAGCTCCTCGATTTTTGCTGTCGCTATTGGATCGAGAGCAGAGCAAGGTTCATCCATCAAAATAACTTCCGGGCTTACGGCTATCGCTCTGGCAATGCAAAGCCTTTGCTGTTGCCCTCCGGACAAGCCTGTTCCGGGCTGATTCAACCTGTCCTTCACTTCGCTCCACAGGCCGGCTTTTTTCAAACTGGTTTCAACCACCTCATCCAGTTCGATCCGACTACTGCACAATCCGTGTATTTTTGCGCCGTAGGCCACATTGTCATAAATCGATTTCGGGAAAGGATTCGGCTTCTGAAATACCATTCCCACCCTCGCACGCAAGGAAACAACATCGAGTTTTTTATCGTAGATATCGTTTCCATCAAGCTCTATCGTTCCCTTTACCAAACAGGTAGGAATAGTATCGTTCATTCGGTTCAGTGTGCGTAGAAAAGTGGATTTGCCACAGCCGGAAGGACCGATCATGGCAATGACTTCATTTTTCCTGATATCCAGGCTGACATTGTGAATAGCCTGTTTTTCCCCGTAAAAAACATCGACATTACGGATAGCCATTTTTGCGTGATCAACAAATACCTTGCCAACAGTGGCTGAAGGAATATTCGCCTGCATATCAACTTCACCTGATTCGGCACTTCGTCTGGAACCACTATCAACCGCCATCGATATTCCTTCTGCCTTGTCAAAAACCTGATTCATCTTATGCTGACCTCCGGGTTGTATGCAATGTCGTCACCATTTTTTCTCCAATCGCTTTCTTAGAAAAACAGCAACTGCATTCATAAAAATCAAAAAACCCAACAACACAATAATGGCGCCGGATGTTTTTTCAGTAAACGCTCTTTCCGGGCTATCTGCCCATAAAAAAATCTGCACGGGTAATACCGTTGAGGGATCAGTGATGCCCTGCGGCACATCAACGATAAAAGCGATCATACCAATCATCAAAAGAGGGGCTGTCTCTCCCAATGCCTGAGCCATGCCGATAATGGTTCCGGTTAGCATGCCGGGCAATGAGAGTGGCAGCACATGATGCGTAACGGTTTGCATTTTTGAAGCACCAATACCCAAAGCTGCCTCTCTTATACTGGGTGGCACCGATTTGATGGCGGCGCGGCTGGAGATAATAATTGTCGGCAAGGTCATCAGGGTCAACACCATACCACCCACCAAAGGCACCGATCGGGGCACTCCAAAAAAGTTGATAAAAACAGCAAGACCCAGCAAGCCAAAGATAATTGAAGGCACTGCAGCCAGATTATTGATATTGACTTCTATCAGGTCGGTCCAGCGGTTTTTCGGCGCAAACTCCTCAAGATAAACCGCGGCTGCCACACCGATTGGAAAAGACAGCAACAGCGTGACCATCAATGTATAAAAAGAGCCCATCAGGGCACCTTTAATGCCGGCCTTTTCAGGGTTTCTGGAGTCGCCTGTCATAAAAAATTCA
This sequence comes from Pseudomonadales bacterium, assembly GCA_020443005.1. Classification (GTDB taxonomy): domain Bacteria; phylum Pseudomonadota; class Gammaproteobacteria; order Pseudomonadales; family UBA7239; genus JAGRJA01. The sequence continues at coordinate 660 of JAGRJA010000176.1, read as the reverse complement.
CTATTGAACCTTTTCTCGATTCTTCCTTGTGCCTGAAGTGCAGCAAGCCACAAGGCTTGCTGCTCATCGATGCGGGAAGATGCTTCCTTTTCGGCGTCAACATGCTTGAGATAAACATCAACATCATCATCTGCCGACACCCAGACATCAACACGCTGACCCAGAAGGCGCCTGTCCTCGGCAAGCATTCCCTGCAAACGGTAAGTTGCCCCATCACTGACCAATCGATATAGCTGCTTTTTTTGTTTTCTTCCGCTGACATCCGGAAACAGCTCAAGCAGTGACTCACGGATCACGCTATCATAATCTGCCATTGCAATTTGTTCAGAGGTCGCTCGATCATCAATGCCAAGCTTTTCTGCATCAAGCACCACGGTGAGCCGAATATAATGCTGGAAAAATGCACCATGCCCTTTACCCACGATGTCTGTCAGTAAAACAACCAGGCATAGCAATCCGAAAACGATCGAACTAATGCCAAAAATCTGGAACAGACGCTCTGAAAAATATCGGCGTTTAAGCCCTTTTTCAATTTTTTCGATTGTTGACATCTTATTCATACTGCTCCCGGTATTTATTCACGACATGTAATGCAATGATGTTCAGCGTCAGCGTAATCAAAAACAAAACCAGCCCCAGCGCGAAAGCCGCCAGTGTTTT
>JAGRJA010000175.1 GCA_020443005.1 Pseudomonadales bacterium | reverse complement strand
CGGAGTTTGCCCGCATTCTCGGTATCGCTCCACAATAAGTCGTGTGCTGATGTTTTCATTGACATGAGATTGACACCGGCATTGCGCCTCAGTAATGTGTGGCGTTTTTTACTGACTTATAGGTAATCGTGTGCATACACGCTTTCCCAGAATCGAGCGCGTGCCACCCTATGTATTCAATATTATAGGCACACTGAAACAACAGGCTCGCGCGCGTGGAGAAGACATTATTGACTTCGGCATGGGAAACCCCGATCAGCCGACGCCTGCGCATATTGTTGATAAACTGGTCGAAGCTTCCCGTCGTGCAGATACCCATCGATATTCTCAATCCCGAGGGATTCCTCGCCTGAGAAAAGCAATTTGCGACTGGTATGCACGGCGTTATCAGGTTGAGCTTGACCCTGAAAATGAAGCTATTGTTACACTGGGCTCAAAGGAAGGGCTGGCTCACCTTGCATTGGCTACCTTGGGTCCGGGAGATGCTGTGCTTGTGCCAAATCCAGCCTATCCCATTCACCCTTATGGCTTTGTGATTGCGGGAGCCGATATTCGGCATGTGCCGGTTGTCGAAGGCAGTGACTTCTTTGAAGAAGTTGAGAATGCGATAAAAAACAGCTGGCCAAGGCCCAAGATGCTGGTTTTGAATTATCCTTCCAACCCGACGACAGAGTGTGTGGATCTGCCCTTTTTCGAAAGAGCAGTGGCTTTGGCAAAAGAACATGAAATATGGATTGTCCAGGATCTTGCCTACGGGGAAATCTGTTTTGATGATTATAAGGCTCCCTCGATTCTTCAGGTGCAGGGCGCCAAAGATGTTGCTGTTGAATTCTATTCGCTTTCAAAAACCTACAATATGCCGGGCTGGCGGGTAGGTTTCTGTTGTGGCAATAAAACCCTGATAGCCGCACTGGCCAGGCTCAAATCCTATCTTGATTACGGCATGTTTACACCAATTCAGGTTGCCGCAATCTCCGCACTTGAAGGCGATCAGCACTGTGTTGCGCAAATTTGCGCCTTGTATCAAAGACGCAGGGATGTATTGTGTGACGGCTTGAATGCGCTGGGTTGGCCGGTTGAAAAACCGAAGGCCAGTATGTTTGTCTGGGCAAAAATACCTCAGCCCTTCCAGGCAATGGGGTCTGTGGAATTCAGTAAATTGCTTTTAAGTGAAGCCGGTGTGGCGGTTTCACCCGGTGTGGGTTTCGGCGAATATGGTGAAGGTTATGTTCGTTTGGCGCTGATTGAAAATGAACAGCGTATCAAACAGGCGTTAAGAGGCATTCGCCAGATGATGAAAAAAGAATTTCCGTAAGTAAGGAGAATGTTTTGACAACTATGAGAATCGGGCTTTGTGGCCTCGGCACTGTTGGGTCAGGGGTTTTTAATACGCTGAAAAACAATGCGTCGACCATTTCGGCAAAGGCTGCCTCAGCGATCGAGGTGGTTCATGTCGGAGCAAGAAGCGATAACCCTTGTTGCGATACCTCCGGTGTTCGGCTTAGCCGCGATATTTTCGAAGTGGCGAGAGACCCTGATGTTGATGTGCTGGTGGAGCTGATAGGTGGCGTAGAGACGGCCAAAGAGCTGATTGAGACAGCTATTAAAAATGGCAAGCATATTGTTACTGCAAACAAGGCCTTGATCGCAGAACATGGAAATACATTATTCGAACTGGCGGCGCTTCACAATGTCATGTTTGCTTATGAAGCGGCAGTCGCTGGTGGTATTCCCATTATCAAAGCCCTTAGAGAGGGGCTTGCGGCAAACCGTATCGAATGGGTGGCAGGCATCATCAACGGTACCGGTAATTTTATTCTCACAGAAATGGGCGACAAGGGGCGTGCTTTTGATGAGGTGTTAAAAGAAGCGCAGGAATTGGGGTATGCAGAGGCAGACCCTACCTTTGATGTAGAGGGTATTGATGCAGCCCATAAATTGGTTATTCTGGCTTCACTGGCTTTCGGTATACCGCTTGATAGTAAAAAAGTTTTTACAGAAGGCATCAGCCGGTTATCAACCCGCGATGTTGGTTATGCAGCAGAGCTTGGTTATCGCATAAAACATTTGGGTATTGCTCGTAAAAAAGACGAAGGCATTGAGCTGAGGGTTCATCCTACACTTATTCCGAAAGAGCAGGTGATTGCCAATGTGGATGGTGTGATGAATGCTGTTATGGTGTGGGGTGATACAGTTGGGCCAACGCTTTACAGCGGTCCGGGGGCCGGTAGCGGGCCAACGGCTTCTTCGGTGATTGCCGATCTGGTTGATGTCAGCAGACAAAGAGCCTTGCCGTTATCCTCGCGAGTTCCTTTTCTGGGTGTTCAGGCTGAAAACATCGTCGAGCAGAGGATTCTGCCAATTGATGAAGTGGAAAGTGAATACTATTTGCG
>JAGRJA010000174.1 GCA_020443005.1 Pseudomonadales bacterium | reverse complement strand
CTTGGATATAGCAGCCTTGTTGAAAAGCATCCGCTTTTTGTTTTGAGCCCCCCAGTGTTGATTGAGGAAATTCCATGAAAAAACTGCCGGCATGCCCCGCATGCCAATCCGTATATACCTACGAGGACAGGGGATTACTGGTTTGCCCCGAATGCGCACATGAGTGGCAACCCGGAGATACTGTTGGCAAAGACGATGAAGCCACCTTTTTCACCGATGCGAATGGCAATGAATTGAAAGATGGTGACACCGTCACGGTTATCAAGGATTTGAAGGTCAAGGGGTCATCTTCTTCAGTTAAAGTTGGCACCAAGGTCAAAAACATCCGGCTTGTGGAGGGTGATCATAATATTGATTGCAAAATTGAAGGCTTTGGTGCGATGAAGTTGAAATCGGAGTTTGTCAAGAAAGCATAGCGTAATGTGTTTTTTGCTGTGTTTACTGAAAGGCGCAAATAATACCTATACAAGGCGCTGTTTTTTACCAGTAGTATCGGTTTGTGGTTGGTTGCCATCGCGATGAGAAGGGGCGATCGCTTTGAAGCAGAAGCCAGCTTTCACATGACCACATTTTTTCTTTTAATTACACAGGTGGTTCCAGCCTGAAAAAACAGGGGTGCAGAAATGACAGATCAAGTACAGCCACAAGGCAATCCGGGGGACATTCTTAATTGGCCCATGCTGAAGATAAAGTATCTCACCGATAGGGATAAAGTTGCCGCGTTGTTGCCACCGGGTATTGCGCCGGGGGCAAAGCCTCAAGTGACACTCACGGTTTATAATTTCCCGGTATTGGGTGAACCGGAATACGGAGTGGTAACAACGGTTGATGCAGTCTACGACGGAATGGAAGGCGAGTTTGCGCTTGGTTATGGTATTGATCAGGAAGCCGCCATTTTTTCCAGCCAGGAGCGAAACGGTCAGCCAAAATTCCCCTGCGATATAAAATATTTTCGATTGATGGAATATGTGTTTGCGAAGTGCAGTCACCAAGGTTACACATTTCTGGATTTCAAGGGCCAGACAGCAGGTGCTTTGCCGACAGGGGAACAATTTGAACATAATGAATGGTGGATCAAATCGGCACGGAGTGTCGGTGTGGCTGAATCTACAGGTTTTGATTTCCCACCACATGTTGTTCGTGTCCGCACTGTCTATGGAACAGCCTACAAGGAAAAGGTCGTTGGTCAATTGAACCTGTTGCCGAGCCCTTGGGATCCCATCGCCCAATTATTACCTTATCGGGAGGAGGTCGAGAATTATCTCTGGTGGCCGACTTTCCATGACAGGGAGATTACATTGGCAGGCAAGCTCGACCCTGATGCCTTTATGCCCTTCGCTGATGTGATTGGAGGCTCGCGTTGGCCCGGTGAGAACGGTGGCCCGAAAAAGTAAGTGGAAATCAGGCTAGCCTTGATCATATGCTTGCCTGTTGTGTTTGAATGAAAAACCGTGCTGTTTCAGCGCGGTTTTTTTGTCACTGTTTCTTGTGCACGCTGTCGGGCAAGCTCCTATGGGGTTATAGCGGAAGAGTCAGCAGACGCTTTTTTTGCCAGGGTGAATGATGATGGTTTATTGATGACGCCTATTGCTGTAATTTCGAAGACAGCACACATATTATTCAGCTGCCTGAGCAGCAAACGATACAGGAAATGTTATGAACGGAAATGCTTCCCCTTCCACAAAGGCGCAATGGCTCGCACTCAAAGAAACGCTTCATATAGAAAACAGACCGTTTATTAATGGTTGTTACCAAAGTGTTGAAGCGCTCGAAAGTATAAAAGTGGTTAATCCTGCCGATGGCAGTTGTATTACTGAGGTTTTTGCCTGTGGGCAGGCAGCGCTTGAGCGGGCTGTTTTAGCTGCCCGCGAGAGTTTTGACTCAGGTGTCTGGTCATCTCTGCCACCGGTTGAGCGAAAAAAAAGATTGTTGGCATTATCGCGCTTGATTTACCGGCATCGCGATGAGTTGGCCTTGCTGGAATCGCTGGATATGGGCAAGCCCGTTAGGGATAGCCTGAATCTCGATATGAATCGGGCGGTTGAATGTTTTGCCTGGCACGCCGAGGCCATTGATAAATTCTATGATCAGATGGCGCCTTTGTCGGAAAATTATCTCGGCTTGATTCGTCATGAACCCATTGGTGTTGTTGCGGCAATTGTGCCCTGGAACTTTCCCCTGGTGATGGCCAGCTGGAAAGTTGCGCCCGCATTGGCTACCGGTAACAGCGTTATCCTGAAACCCTCGGAGCGATCAATGTTGACGGCTTTGCGTCTCGCCGGTTTGGCAAAAGAAGCCGGCATTCCCGATGGTGTATTTCAGGTATTGCCAGGCTTCGGTTATACGCTGGGCAAGGCGATGGCTTTGCACAATGATATTGATTGCCTTGTTTTTACCGGCTCTACAGCCACCGGCAAACTTTTGCTTCAATATGCGGGCCAATCAAATATGAAGAAAGTGTATCTTGAGTGCGGTGGTAAAAGCCCGCACCTGATTTTTGATGATGGTGTGGATATCGATAAGGCAGCACTGACGGCCGCACGGGCAATTTTCTTTAACCAGGGCGAAGTATGTGTGGCGGGTTCACGATTACTCCTGCAAAAGTCAATCAAAGAAGCGGTTCTGGAGCGGGTATTACAACATGCAGCGTCGATGAAAGCGGGGGATCCGCTGGAGATGACAAGCTTCATGGGGGCGTTGGTGGATGAAGCACATCTGAAAAGGGTTTTACAGTATATCGAGTCTGGCATTTGCGAGGGTGCAAAACTGCTATGTGGCGGACAGCAGGTCTACCAGGACAGTGGTGGTTATTTTGTGAATCCAACGGTATTTGACGATGTGACCCCGCAGATGACCATTTTTCAGGAAGAGATTTTTGGGCCGGTGCTTTCTGTTTGCAGTTTTGATGATGAGGATGAAGCACTCCGTTTGGCGAATAACAGTTGTTTCGGTCTGGCCGCGGGTGTATGGACGGCCGATATGCGCCGGGCGAACCGTCTTTCAAGAAAATTGCGAGCCGGAACGGTCTGGATCAACAGCTGGAGCGGGGGAGATATGACCATGCCTTTTGGCGGTTTCAAACAATCCGGCAACGGTCGTGACAGATCCTTGCAGGCAATGGCCAAATACACGGAAACCAAAGCGGTATGGTATGACTTTACCGATTAGGTGGAGAGACTTGCAAGCAGAGTGTCCTGTCTGTTTTTGTTGGCTGTAGATCACCTTTCTATATACCTGGATGTTTCGATGTCCAGAATGAAGTCGGCCCCAAAAGCGCTGCCAGGTGTGTGGTAGCCCGGTGCCAGATTTTTTTTCTCCACGACCTTTTCCACGCAGGCGAGTGAAGAGGCAACTGTAAATTTGTAGCCTTCTGCAACATTCAGGAGGCATTCGGCAGAATCTCCCTGGCGATTACTGACCTTGCCCCAGAGCAGTGTATAACCGCTGTCCATGGTGGACTGGTTTGGCCCCTGCAATTTTTGTTCAATAAGTTTCTTGACATGGTTTTGCAATTTTTGCGAGTGAAAAACAGTCATTAATGGGCTGCACAGTCTCATGAGATAAGTTGTAAGGCGTGGGGTTGCTGTGTAAACGGTGATATTGGGAATTCCTGTTGTAAAGTATGCAGTGTGTATGTCTCCCCAGGGGATGGACATACACCAGGCCTGTTTGCCTGAAAAAGCGATATTTTTCCTGATAAAAGCCGAGGGGACGGTTTCAATAACCCCGTTACGCCTTATTTTTCCTCCTTCCGGTAGCATTTCGATCATGGTTTTGGCTGTTCCCGGGCTAATTCCACCTTCGCCGCAAAATGCCAGTTCCAGCGTATCAGGCTGGTTTATCCGCTCGGCCAGTTTGGCGGCGAGACAATCTGTGGCCACAATGTCAAAGCCGACCCCAGGTATTAATACACAACCTGCAGCTTTTGCCTGGTTGTCCAGACTTTGTGCCAGTGCAAAGGTTGCTATTTCTCCTGTGATATCCAGGTAGTTTGTTGATGTTTTGATACAGGCGTCGATCATCGGTTTGGCCGTAGCAGAGAAAGGGCCTGCGCAATGGAGCACTGTATCAATGTCTTTGATCTGGGTTCCGATCTCTTCCTCGCTACCGAGATTGAAACAACGATGTTCCAGTTGCAGTGAGTTGGCAATGGCGCTGATTTTTTCAGCATCGCGCCCGGCCAGAACAGGCTTCAGGCCGCGGCGGGCCGCTTCTTCGGCGACAAGTTTTCCGGTGAAGCCATTGGCGCCGTAAATCATCCACCGAGCTGGCTGCTTTTTCTCATCACGCATTATTGTGTTTTCCTGTCAGGGTATTAATTATTGTCGGCTAATCTCTCATGTTAGCCACACCAGAACAAGCGACAAACAAGCGTTTGGCAAAATGTTCAGGTTGATGACTTCCCCGCATAATGTGTTTTTTTTTGAGAGAAAATTCGAGCCGCCATATCAATTAGCCAGACTTGTAAGGGTGATAGATCACAGCTTTCTGTGGAGGCAGTTTTTACAAAACTGGATACTGGGCTGTGATTGACCAATCAGTTGCCGGTTTGCTGGTTAACAGCTTCATGTGTGAGGTGTAACTTGAGTTTAAAGGCAACGACTAGAGATTAATGTATCGTGATGCTTTATCCTTTGTATAATTTTCTGATTGATTGAAGGGGGTAATATGTTACAAAAATTCATTTGGTGGACAGGTTTGTCCGACTTTCTGGTAGGTGCAGGCACCTGGGCTGGCGCTATTGCTATTGCATTGGCAGATGAACCGGTTAAAGGGCAGTTTGTACCACTGATCACATTAGGTACATTTCTGATGATGGCTGCAGCACTGTTAATGTGGTCTTCCCACGATATGCAAACCCGTGCGCCTGTATTTTTCTGGCAAGGGCTGGTTCGCCTGAGTGCCGTTTGCGCAGTGATTTATGCTGTTCCCCATCAGTTGTCTGAAACATGGGAGTACGCGCTTCTGGGGATCGATGGTCCGATTGGTCTGGTGTATGTTATAGGCGCCATGAAAGTAACGGGCTGCTCATTTTTCGAATTATTAACCGGTAAAACCGTTTCCTGACAAGACCGCCAGTCACATCAAAAATCAAAGCCCCTCAATGCGGGGCTTTTTTTTTGGGGCTTTCTGCCCTTGCTGATTCCCGGAAGAGATTTCAATTATTAAAGACGATAAATGTCTTTTTGAAGAATAGCATTATTTCTGTTGGTGAAAGTCGTTTGTGAATTCTTGAGCAGGTTAAATGAGACAGGAGATGCGTTATGAGCAGAAAAGATTACTCGCAGGCAAGTATCGATGAGAAGGTGATTCCTATCAGACTGGATTTGAAAGATTTCATGGCCGAAGAAGAGGGAAGGGAGTTTCACATCTACTTGAATAACCAGCTACCTGCTGTGCAATCTAAGCCGGATGAGGTGGGTAAGCTTTGGATATTGAACGGTCTGTTACTGGCCATAGTGATGCTCCTTGCATTACATTAATATTTTATAAAAATAGCCGTTAAGCAATTCACAGAGCGCTCAAATAATGTTAAGTTTCATGTATTAAAGTGATTTCTAGGTTTGAGCGCACTGATCGGTTAGTTCTGGATTTATCTGTTATTTGCGACCCAATCCTTGATAAACAACATTATAAAAAATTTTTAGTAGATTGAATTTAAAGGATTTTTGGGGTTTGCATGATGAAAAAACTGGCGACTTGGGTTGTGTGTCTGGCAGGGCTGGTGCTGGGCTTATGTGTTTCGAATACAAATGCGGCAAGCTGGTCGGGTACCAATAACCCGGGAGAGTACAAGGAGTACAATTTTGTTGTCAGTGGTGGCGATACCGATTTAAGCCTGATAGTGCCCGATGTCAACGGGGTTTCTTCCCAGATTATTCTCAAGCAGGGCTCGGCTCCGGTTGACAATAACGACTATGATTACATTTCTTCTGCAGGCACAAATGAACAGATACTGACGCTTTCTGCACCCTCATTGGTTGCTGATACCTGGTATGTCAGGGTTGTAACGGCCTCGGGTGCTTCTGGACCACATTCCTTCACGCTTTATCAGGATGTCAACGAGGCGGCAACGCCAACCGCACTGGCGCTGAAAACAGCGCATGCCAATGTTGATCTCGATATCAACCAATGGGATTACTATCGCATTGTGACCCCGGCTGTTTCGCAGGGTCTGCGTATTGTGATGTCGACTGAAGATCAGGGTGCAACGGGTTGTGCGGCTGCTTGCCCCAAGGCGGATGTTTACTTGCGCCAGGGTTCTCCGACAGGTGCTGATGTGAGTTCTGTCCTGAATGGCAGTTTGTCTACGCTGACATTGGATACAGCAAGTATGCCGACGGATACGCCGCTCTATATTGCTGTGAAGGCCGATGCCAGTTTGCGTTACAACCTTTATGTCGATGACAAGTTCATGCGCTACCTGACCTGGGACGATGGTTCGACGCTTGCCGGTTCTTCCAATAAAACACAGCCTGATCTTCAGGGGGGTAGCTACTTTTTCCGAATAACCTCCCAATCAGTAGCCACGAATGCCTGGCGGACGGCTTTGAAAGTCACTGGCGGTGAAGCAGCCGTTTTTCTTAACAAGGATAATATACCTTTCAGTAGTGCGACTTACTCCTCTGCGAATACAGGTTCTGACGGTTTTGTACTGGATGAAACGAAATTTGCAGACGGGCAGACCTGGTACATTCGTGTCGATGCCCAACCCGGCTCTACCTGGTCATTGTTGAGTGGTGCTGTCTATGTGAATGATCTGGGAAATCTGGCTGCCTATAACTCTTCTGCATCCAGCGCAACAAATATAGAAGTCGGGCCGGAAGGCATGAGCTTTTTCAAAACCCAGATCGGGGTGGGAACCAAGGCCTGGCGTTTGCATCTGGCCGGTGATACCTACCCGATGTATGTCGATAAAAATGAAGTACCGCTGCCTTCAGCAGTCAGTCAATATGACAAAGCAGAATTGACCACTGGTCAAATGTTGCTTGTACCGACCTACCTGACCAGTGGAACCTACTATATGGGGGTTGTTGCAAACCCCGGGACAGTTTTTTCATTTGATTCACGCCAGCAGGAAATCAGAACGCCTT
>JAGRJA010000173.1 GCA_020443005.1 Pseudomonadales bacterium | reverse complement strand
GGATGTGCAGCTTATGTATGACCTGCTGCTTCGTTATGAATTACGCTTCATTGCCGAAATTACCACGGCAGGCAGTTATGTGCCTGATCGTCATGCAAGCCTTGAACAACATATAGCCTCGCTTGAGAAAAAGTTGCAAGCCTGCCAGTCGCTTTCACCTTTGTTCGTGACCTGTCTCGGTGGTTGTGATGCCTGGCCTGAAGAGAAAAGTATTCGGTTTTTTGAAGCAGCCATGGCGCTTGCGAACGATTACGCTATACCCATCAGTTTTGAAACGCATCGGGGTCGGTCCTTTTTCAATCCCTGGGTTACTGCAAGAATTTGTGATGCCCTGCCGGCGATAAAACTGACCTGTGATTTCAGTCACTGGTGTGTTGTTTGTGAACGATTGCTGGTGGGCGAGGAAGAGACCTTGAGCAAGATTTTCACAAAGGCTTTTCATATTCATGCCCGCATTGGCTATGATCAGGGGCCGCAGGTGTCTGCACCTTCATCGTCACTGTATGAGCAGGCCTTGTTGAGCCATGAAAGCTGGTGGCAAGCAATCTGGCAATCACAACAGCAGCGCGGTTTCGAGCAGACGACAATGACGCCGGAATTTGGTCCCGATGGTTACCAGGCTGTTGATGCCATCACCGGCGAGCCGCTGGGTGATTTGTGGCAGATGAACAGCTGGGTCGGTCATCGGCAAAAAACACATTTTGACAGAATTTTCACCTGATACGAATCATTAACGGAGCGAATCATGACATCTTCACCCCTTTATACAGATACCTTGCCTGGCGCATCGCACTGGTCGATGAAAGTCAAAAAAGGTTATGCGCTGAAGCTTGCCGATGTGGAAGGCGGCGCCAATCTTGGCGTGATGTTTTATAACCCCGAAAATCTGCTGGAGCGTTATAACGCGCCGGATACCTTGAAATGCCAGCACACCTTCAGGCTGACAAAGGGGCATTGCCTGTATTCGGATATGGGGCGAATTTTCTGTTCGATAACGGAAGACAGTTTCGGTTGGCACGACACCGTGTGTGGCAACAGCAACAAAAAAATGGTTGCCGAAAAATGGGGAGAAAAAAACTATCAGGAAGCGAGAAATCAGCGGCATCAGAATGGTTACGATGCTTTTCTCGTTGAAATTGCCAAATACGGTTTGGGTAAAAAAGACATGGCCGCAAACCTGAATCTGTTCAGCAAGGTGGCAGTGGATGATACGGGAACCCTGATGTTTGATGCCGGTGCCGCCAAAGCCGGGGCAGAAATCGTGTTGCGCTTTGAAATGGATACGCTGGTGGTGATGCATACCTGCCCGCATCCATTAAATCCTGCCAAAACATATCCCTTCAAACCCGTTAGCTACAGTTTGTTTCAGGATGCACCGGTTGCGGATGATGATTTTTGCAAAAATCTTTGCCCGGAGAACGGGCGCGGATTCGAAAATAATCGTATTTATCATGGTCTGCAGGCTTAAAAGGGGAGACACGACATGATCAGACAAAGCCAATTATTAAAGGAAAACGCGGCCTTCTCGCAAATCGTCCCTGCAGGTGATTATTTTATACACACGCTTAAACAGGGAGAGACCATTCGTCTGCTTGATCTGGAAGGTAATCAGGCGGCGGACACCTTGTTCTACAACGCAAAAGATCCCTCTGAACGGTATAGCGCCATGGATACAATTCGTGAGCAGGGTAATGTCTACCTCACCGCAGACACTGTGTTGATGTCGAACGAGTGCCGCCCCATGCTGAAAATTACTGCCGACACCTGTGGACGACACGACACACTCGGCGGCGCCTGCGCTACCGAATCCAATACGGTGCGTTATGCACTGGAAAAGAAATGCATGCATGCCTGCCGTGACAGCTGGATGTTGGCAGTGGCAGAAAATGAAGGCTTTGGCATGAGCAAGCGCGATATTACCCACAACATCAATTTTTTTATGAATGTGCCTGTTACACCTGAGGGCAGGCTCACCTTTGAAGACGGTATCAGCGATGCCGGAAAATACGTTGAGCTTGAAGCGATGATGGATGTGATCGTGTTGATTTCAAACTGCCCCCAGTTAAACAACCCGTGTAATGCCTACAACCCGACGCCGATAGAGGTGTTGATATGGGGTCGGTGCAAGTAATACAAGAAGACGGATAACGCTATGATCAAAAAAGTGTTGATTGCCAATCGTGGCGCGATTGCTTTTCGAATAATCCGGACACTGAAAAAAGCCGGCATACAATCGGTTGCTGTTTACTCGGAAGAAGACCGGGAGAGCCTTCATGTGGCTCATGCAGACGAAGCATTCTCATTGGGAGCAGGTGCTGCACGCAATACCTATCTTGATATCGAAAAAATTTTCGCTGTTGTGAAAACGGCAGGCGTTCATGCCATACATCCGGGTTACGGTTTTCTGAGTGAAAACCCGGATTTCGTCGAGCGCTGTGAAACTGAAGGTGTGATTTTTCTTGGGCCGACAGCAGATCAAATGCGTGTATTTGGCCTCAAGCATACAGCCCGGGATTTGGCCGAAAAGGCAGGTGTGCCACTCTTGCCAGGCACAGGTTTGTTAACAGACCTGAATCAGGCCCTGGATGAAGCCGAAAAAATTGTCTACCCGGTCATGCTGAAATCAACAGCGGGCGGTGGTGGCATTGGCATGCAGATATGCCAAACCCGTGAAGCGCTGTCGACCTGTTTTGAATCAGTCAAACGCATGGGGGAAAACAACTTCTCCAATGCCGGTGTGTTTCTGGAAAAATATATTGAACGAGCAAGGCATATCGAAGTACAGATATTTGGAGACGGTTTGGGCGGTGTTGTGGCTTTGGGCGAACGCGATTGTTCCAGCCAGCGACGCAACCAGAAAGTCATCGAGGAAGCGCCGGCACCCAACCTGAGCGACGAAACCCGGCGGGCATTGCATCAGACAGCCAGGCAATTGGTGGCCAGTGTTGATTATCGCAGTGCCGGTACCGTTGAATTTATTCTCGATCAGCAGACGGGTGAATTTTATTTTCTTGAAGTGAATACCCGTTTGCGGGTTGAGCACGGTGTAACGGAAGAAGTTTACGGTGTTGATATCGTGGCCTGGATGCTTGAGTTGGCAGGCGGAACAGATTTTGATGTAGAGAAAAAAGCATCAACGCTAAAAGCCGGTGGACATGCCATTCAGGTGAGACTCTATGCAGAAGACCCGCAAAAGGCATTTCAGCCCAGTGCAGGTTTATTGTCGGAAGTGTGTTTCCCCGAGCAGAAAAAAGGGGTGCGAATCGATCGCTGGATCGAAGCCGGTGTTGTCGTGCCGCCGTATTTTGATCCGATGCTGGCAAAAGTGATCTGTCACGCTGCAAGCAGAGAAGAAGCGATTGAAAAGATGTCGGCGGTATTGGGTGAGACATCGATTTATGGCATTGAAACCAATGTGCGTTATCTGCAAGGCATATTGCGCGACCCTGTGTTGCTTGAAGGCACTATGTATACCCGCTATCTGAATGATATGCCCTATGCGGCACACAGTATGGAGGTGCTTTCTGCAGGTACATTTACAACGGTACAGGACTATCCCGGGCGAACCGGTTATTGGAGTGTTGGCGTGCCGCCCTCAGGCCCCTTTGATGCGCTGGG
>JAGRJA010000015.1 GCA_020443005.1 Pseudomonadales bacterium | reverse complement strand
GTTGTGTTTTTAAAAGATGTCGCCAGCGGGAAAGCATGGCCCGAAATAACGCTTAAAACGCCTGTTCTTGACCAAGAACATTGCAAATTCAAAACAAATGTACAGGTTGCTCGCCAAGGCGACATCGATATCGTCAATTCCGATCCGGTTCTGCATAACACTCACGGTTATTACGGCAAGCGAACGGCTTTTAATGTCGCTCTACCGGAAAAAGGCGTGACAGTCACCAAGGTGCTCAAACGGCCCGGCACAGTGAGAGTAGATTGCGATGCTCACGGCTGGATGCTGGCCTGGGTGCAAGTCGTCGACAACCCCTATTTTGCACAAACCGAAGCAGACGGAATGTTTTCCATTACTGATATTCCGCCAGGTGATTACACGCTGGTCGTCTGGCAGGAAGAACTGGGCACGACTGAAATGCCAGTGACCGTAACAGCACAGGGGTCCACTGAGCTTAGTATTGATCTGACGAAGTAACAACAGAAACACAACGAGTAACACAGTTGTTTCCGTTGCTGTTTCAACACCTTCAAAGGGGAGGTCATATCCTATGAAGAACAAGCAATTGCATAATAAGCAGCCCTCGGATGAAAGAGCATCAGGGGTTAATATCAGTCGCCGGACATTCCTCCATAACTCGCTGCTGACCGGAGGGGCCGTCGCCAGTGCTGGTGCACTAGGCGTTTTCCAAACCCTCACTACGATGCGGGTGGCCCATGCTGCTGCAGAACCGTTCAGTTTTGCCTGGGTATCCGATACTCATCTTTATCCCAAAACATTGAATACCCGCTTTGTGGAAAAAGCGGCGCGCGCCTTCCAGGACATCCAGGCGCAGGCCGATTCATTTGACTTCATGATCTTTGGTGGTGATCTGGCGCAAAAAGGCGATCCTGTCGAGCTTGAATTAGGCGCTGAAATGCTCAGCGAAATAACGGTCAAGAAGCTTTTTATCCCTGGTGAGCACGACTGGTATCTTGATATGGGGGATAAATGGAATCAGCTGTTTGGTGAATCACCGTGGGTAATGGATCACAAAGGTGTGCGCATAATCGGTTTGAATACGGTGGGTTATGCACCGGATTATTGGACCGCCAAGGGCATGTCCCCCACAGAGCGCATGGCGCATATGGAAGCTTTGGATGGTTCACAAGCCGGCCCCTGGTCAGGTTTGGGCAAACAGCAACTGGAATGGCTCGCCACGACCTTGTCAGACTGGCCGAAAGATCAACCTGTCATTATTTTCAGTCATACGCCGCTTTACGAATACTATCCAGGCTGGAATTTCTGGGTGCGCGATTGGCGGCAGGTGCATGAAATCATTTTGCCTTTTTCCAACCTGACCAATATTCATGGCCATGTTCACCAACCGCTTTACCATGAAGTGGACAGCGTTCGTTTTATTGGCCAGTTAGCGACCTCCTGGCCCTGGCCTTACGCACCGGAAGGCGTGCCTGCATTAACAAAACCGATGATTCGCGTTGATCCGGGTGATCCTTTTGATGGTGTTGGCTGGGGACAGATTGCGATGACCGATAGTGGTGCTGAGCAAGAGTACAAAATGTGGCGCAATGAAGTTTTT
>JAGRJA010000172.1 GCA_020443005.1 Pseudomonadales bacterium | reverse complement strand
GGTGGTATTTCAGCACTGGTGAGCGTGGTTCTGGTTATCTGGATCGCCCGTTTGGATCGGGCTAAAAACCTGCTGGCCGCAGCACTTACGCTGGTGCTGGCGGGTGCGCTGGGCAACCTCTATGACAGGGTTTTTTATGGGTATGTGGTGGACTTTGTCGATATCTATTACCGGCAGTGGCATTGGCCGGCCTTCAATCTGGCAGACTCGGTGATTTGCCTGGGCGCTGCTTTGCTGTTGCTGGATGCTTTTTTGGACAGACCTTTGAATGAGGACGAGCCCCGGTGAGCGACTTGATTCAGGCCGGTTCACAAGTAACCCTGCATTTCTCCCTTTCATTAACCGACGGCGCGTTGATCGATTCGAATTTTGAAAAAGAAGCGGCCAGTTTCAGGGTGGGTGATGGCAGCCTGTTACCCGAATTCGAGAAGCGGCTTATCGCGATGTCTGCGGGTCAGCAAGGGGAGTGGTTGATTCCAGCGGCACATGCCTTTGGTGAATCCAATCCCGAAAACATACACAGAATCGAAAAAAACCGTTTTGGCAGTGATGCGGACACACTTGAAGTCGGTGTGGTGATCGCTTTTGCGGGCGCGGGTAAACAGGAGGTGCCCGGTGTGATCAGGGAGATTGCACCCGATCACCTGCTGGTCGATTTTAATCACCCGTTGGCTGGCCGGGATATTCTGTTTCGCGCCAAAGTGGTTTCGGTCGTCAATGCTGGGCCGGGCGATAGCGCTTTGAAGTTCGTTGAAATTCGGTAAATGCATGTTGGTGTAAAAAGGTTCTTGTATTGATGCGCAGGCAGTTTGGAGCAGGAAAGACATTGTGAATATAAAGTTGGCAAACCCTCGGGGTTTTTGTGCGGGCGTCGATCGCGCCATCGAGATAGTCAGTCGTGCGCTGGACCAGTTCGGGGCACCTATTTATGTGCGCCATGAAGTTGTACATAACCGTTTTGTGGTTGACGGTTTGAGAAAGCGCGGGGCCATATTTGTCGACGAGCTGGAAGAAGTGCCCGACAACAGTATCGTGATCTTTTCGGCCCACGGTGTGTCGCGCAAGGTGCAACAAGAGGCAAGCCGTCGGGGTTTGAAGGTTTTTGACGCAACCTGCCCGCTGGTGACAAAAGTGCATATGGAAGTGTTGAAATTTGGTCGTGAGGGAAGTGAATGCGTACTGATTGGGCACGAGGGGCACCCCGAAGTGGAAGGCACGATGGGGCAGTACGATTACAGCAATGGCGGCGCCATTTATCTTGTTGAAAGTGAAGCGGATGTCGATCGGCTTCAGGTCAGGAACTCTGACAAACTGGCCTTTGTTACCCAAACCACATTGTCGATGGATGATACTGCCGCGATCATTACAGCCCTGCGAAAACGCTTCCCTGCGATATCGGGGCCCAAAACCGATGATATTTGCTACGCCACGCAAAATCGCCAGGATGCCGTCAAATTGCTGGCGAGCCGTTGTGATCTTGTGCTGGTCGTTGGTTCGCCGAACAGCTCAAATTCAAACCGCTTGAGGGAGCTATCCGAGCGCTCCGGTTGTGAGGCCTACCTTGTCGACTCGGCAGAGGATATTCACCCGGACTGGTTAAAGGCAAAAACACAGATTGGTGTAACAGCCGGGGCCTCTGCGCCCGAATTGCTGGTACAGCAGGTGATTGACAGGCTGAAAATACTGGGGGCCGACAGCGTGTCAGAAATTGATGGGCAGGCTGAAAACATCCATTTCTCCTTGCCACCGGAGTTGCGTCTGCAGGATATCGGTTGATAACAAATCCGGCTTGTTATCTGTTAGTATTCCTTCTCCAAAATCAAAAGAAAGCTGGCCGCCAAAAGCGCACTGCGTTGTGGCAGGGGTATTGCGCGTGCAAGGCAGCTTGAAGAAGGTGGCAAATCGGTGGCTTCCACTGTCTGCTCGTTGACAGGGTCGACATTAAAACCGGGAACAGGTTCCTGTTTGTTTGTGAGACAACTGCTTGATTTTTCAGGCATCCAACCGTTTGTCACTGATTTGTCGCAGTTAATCTAGTTGTGCTTTTATTGTGCGTCAGTCTGTTCAAGAATAGGCTTGCACATTAAAAGCCGTAATGAGGAAGGCAATTTAATGAAAATGTTTACGCGAAACACAGCAATGAAGCAGGGCGGTTTTACCCTCATCGAATTGATGATTACGGTCGCAGTGCTGGCCATCTTTCTCTCGATAGCAGCGCCTTCCTTTACGCGGTTGATGGAGCGTTCGAGAGTGACCTCTGCCACCAATAACTTTATCGGGGTTTTTCAATATGCCCGGGCAGAAGCGGTCAGAAACAACAAACGCGTTGTTGTGCAGAATGTTGGTGGCTGGAGAAACGGCATTCGGGTTTTTCTCGATGCTGATGGTAATGGTGCCTGGGCTGGCACGGCAGCTGAAAAGGAGTTACGCCTTGAAGGTGCCTTCAAGAATATGTTGATTACCGCGTCGAATGGGGCGGCAAGTGTGGTGTTTATGCCGGATGGCACAACCAGTTTGTTGAGTGCAGGTACAAATATTACTTTTGGCCTGTGCTCTACTGTGCCCGATATTGATGGCAGAAAGGTGCAGGTTATGGCAAGTGGTGTGGTTCGGCTGGAAGATGCCACCACCTGTAACTAGTGAAAGCCCGGGGTGAAGAAACGGTGAATGCCATGAAAGAGAATGAACTGACAGGAAGCAAAATGAAGCAGTGTTTGGAACAGCGTAGCATGAAGCAGCAGAAACAGGCCGGTGTAGGCATGATTGAGATTCTGGTGACCTTGCTGGTACTGGGTATCGGTTTGATGGGTGTGGTGGGCATGCAATACATGAGCCTGAAAAGTGCCAATGATGCCAATAACCGTTATCTGGCTGCACTGTATACGCAGGAGCTTGTAGAAAGAATGCGGAGTAATCAGGTCGCTGTTCAGGCGGGTAACTATAGTAAGGAATCCAACGCTGGCAATATCTGTACCAAGCAATGTACGCCTCAGGAAATGGCGCGCTCTGATATCAAGGAGTGGCTGGACAATATTGAAAACGATCTTCCCAATGGCGAAGGCAAGATTTCTGTGGCCAATGTGGGTGGCTCGATGAAGTTCACACTCACAGTAACCTGGGATGAAAGTGATATCTATCAGGAAGACGATGCATCCGATGTCGTTGAAACCAGTTACATTCTGGAGGTAACACTCTAATGAGTCATTTAGTATCAAGTAAATTGCCTGCGCGACATCAGGGTTTTTCGCTGATTGAATTAATGATCGCGCTGTTGTTGGGTAGCTTCCTGTTGTTGGGGGTCACCCGGGTATTGGAAGCCAACCTGCAAAGTTCCCGTTTACAGCAGAGCTATGGGCGTATTCAGGAATCCGGTCGTATGGCTATCGAAATGATTCAGCGCGATATCCGTAATGCCGATTACTGGGGTTGCCCATCCGAGCTTAAATTGATTGCCGATGGCGGCACCATCGCCAATAACCTTGAAAATGGTAGTGTCGACATACAGGATATGCTCACCGGCGGCGGGGTGAGTGGTATTGATAATGCGAACGGCGAGAAAGTCGGTAAAAAAGATGTCAAGGATGGTACGGATATTATTTCTTTGCGCAGTTCTGAATCTGTGCCGGGCCTCAGCATTACAAAAACCCCGAACACCAATGCGGCAGCACTGCTGGTGAATGGCGGCACATCGGTTGATGTGTGCACCGTGCTGCTGGTGACCAACTGCAAGAGTGGCGACCTGTTCCAGCGCACATCCAATGCCCAGGCCAATGTCATTAACCATAATACCGGCTATAAATGTGATGCCGATACAGGTGCAACGGGCAACGCATCCAAAGATTTTGAATCGAAATACGGCCCTGATGCAAAAATCCTGAAACCGACACTGG
>JAGRJA010000171.1 GCA_020443005.1 Pseudomonadales bacterium | reverse complement strand
ACCGCTATTCTTTCGAGTCAAGAAACCTGATTGAGGAAAGAATTGAAGCCTTGCAGGAAAAGCTGCGGAAGGCGGGAAGCACAACAAAAATTTATCTGGTCAAGGTGGATTTTGAGTCGATAAAACAACCGACAATCAAGCGCTACTTTAATAATTTGCCGACATCCCTGGAGCTGAAAGATAACGAAATAGATAATGTGATTTCGGTAGGTCGGAATCTGTTGAGAGACTCTGTCGAATACCGACAGTTTCTGGATGAAGCCGGGCTAGATGCTTTGAAAGCGAGCCATGATTCCTGTTTTCTGGTCGACGACAAGCCCGACTGTTCTTTTGGTGATTTGCGAGAGTAGAGATTTTTTGGTTACTGTTGACGAATTTTTTTCAGGGCTTTTTCCAGAGAATTAATAATGGCTTCCTTCTCAAGAGGTGATACTTCATTCGCCGAATAGTTGATGGACTGGAGTTTGAAGCCATTGTTGCTTTCGGATAAAAATGTGCACTTTTGTTGGAGCGGTTCTTTCAGCCCTGTCACTTCGAAAGTTTCAATGGGGTGAGAGACGCCTTTTACCTTGATTGAACCTTTGGGTTCCACCTCGATGATATCCTGCACGAACCCGTAAGTTGATGAGCTGATGAGAATGCTACCGGGAGTGCAATTGCTTTCCAGTCTTGAGGCGGTATTCACAGTTCCTCCGACAATGGTGTAGTCCATTCTTTCGTCAGAGCCAAAGTTGCCGATTGTGCAATAGCCGGTATTGACACCGATACGGATTTTCAGGTTGTTGGTAATGCCTTGTTGTTGCCAGAGTTTACGAAGGTTGATCATTGCTGTTTGCATTTCTATAGCCATTTGTACGCATCTGGCTACGCAGTCCTTGGTGTTATCTTCCTCAAAAAAGATCATTACGGCATCGCCGATAAACTTGTCGATCGTGCCCCCCCACTTGAGTGCGATCTCTGTCATTTTATTCAGATAACTATTCAGCAAACTGGATAATGCTTCCGCTTCGATCTGATCTGTCAAATCGGTGAAGCCAACAATGTCCGAGAAAAAAACAGGCATATTCTTGCGGCGATAGTTGTCGGTGCTTGCATCGACATCACCGCCAACGATGAGTTTGAAAAGTTGCGGTGAAAGGTATTTTTTCATTTTTGCGAGCAATATTTCAGACTCGTTATTTTTGTCTTCCAGTTCATTTTCAAGAACGGTGCTGTGTGCAACTGTAGCGTCATGTACATCGGCAAGGATTTCGAAGTCAGCCAAGGTTGATTCAAGAAAGCCGGCGAGTTTTTTTATTTCGTGAGGTGCGAGTGCTTCATTGTCATTCAGGCGGGAAATAAAGGCCTTGCATTGCTCAAGGTCTTCGTCGGTTAGCGTGCGTAATTCCTTTGAATCCATTGTTTGACCATTGTCGTGTTTTGTACAGAGGGTAATTCCAAACAGATAGGAGAAGCCTGCGGTTTGGTATCACGATAATCATTCTGTTAGTGTATAGCGATTTTAGTCTAACTGCGATAGAAGATTATCATGAAAAACTGGTCCATCGATTTTGCCCGTGACGCGTACAAAATAAATAAATGGGGCAATGGTTATTTCCGTATTGATGATGACGGCTCTGTTTCAGTTGCGCCTGCCGCGACTCCGGATGAGCTGAGTATCAGTTTGCCATTTCTCATTAAACAGTTGAAAGCTGAAGGCATACAGACACCTGTGTTGGTGCGTTTTCTCGATATTCTGGCCAACCGGGTCGCGGGTCTTGCAGGGGCGTTCTCCGATGCGTTCAGTTCACATGAGATAGCCGGTGTTTATACCCCGGTTTATCCCATCAAGGTAAACCAGCAAAAGCCGGTGGTTGAAAGTCTTCTTGCAGCGGGAGTTGATGTTGGTCTGGGTCTCGAAGCGGGCAGTAAACCTGAATTGATGGCCGTTATTGCTCTTGGCCAGTCGCGCCCTCTGACGATCATTTGTAACGGCTACAAGGATCGTGAGTTTATGGAGCTCGCCTTGATTGGGCAGAGAATGGGGCATCGGGTTGTCGTCGTGATTGAGAAGCTGAACGAGCTGGAATTGTTGCTGGAGGTTGCGGAAGAGTTCGGGCTCAGCCCTGTGATTGGTGTCAGGGTGAAGCTTTCATCAACGGCGAGTGGGAAATGGCAGAACAGTGGAGGCGATCACTCAAAGTTCGGTTTGAACACCAGTCAGCTGTTGAAACTGGTGAGTCGTTTGAAAGCGATGGGCCGATTGTCTTGCCTCAAGCTGTTACACGCACATATCGGTTCCCAGATAACCAGTCTGATGGATATCAGGAAAGGCTTGAAAGAGATGATGCGCTTCTATCACGGCTTGCAGGATGCAGGGGCTGCCGTTTCCATTCTGGATATCGGCGGTGGGCTGGGAATAGATTATGAAGGCAGTCAATCCGATCATTTTTTTTCGATGGATT
>JAGRJA010000170.1 GCA_020443005.1 Pseudomonadales bacterium | reverse complement strand
GACCGAACCAGATCATCACTGATAAAAGCTGCGATGACAATTTGTGGCGAATACTGCTCAATCTGCTCTTGCAAAGTAAGCAACATTTGGTCAACGCCGTAACCCGTCCCTCCCATATTCAGCACATTAAATTTACTGTCTTTTTGCTGAAGTAGCCATGGCCAGATTTCTTTATCATCAGCGTCGTCACCAAAGGTGAAAGAATCGCCGATTAGCATGATCTTGAAGCGACTGTCGTTAACAAAGTCGTAGGTAGAACGAAATCCCTGGGCATTGGATGAATAGGTATTACCGCCTCTTTTAACGGTCTTTCCGGGAATCATCGACCAACCCCGGGTTTCGTGTGGTTGATGGATATTCAAATAGACAAGTTTGCCTTTTTTGTAATTATCCAGAAACGCCGTTTCCCAACTGAAAGCCTTGTCAGTAATGACTGCAATTTTTTGAGCCCAGGGTGCTTTGGTGAGATACGCTGTTGCTGATATGGAGAAAAATACCAGTTCTGAAAAAAGGAAAAAGAAAATGCAATTGATCAACAGAATTTTGAAAATCTTTTTCATCTTTTTTCACAGGAAGGTTAAATGGGCTTTTGCCTGAACGGCCAGGCAAGTATCTTCAGAAGATATTGACAATAATCTTTCTTATATCACTGATTCCCTTTTCCAGAACACGATGAATATCTTCAATACTGATCAACTCATCGGTAATTCCCGCCCCCCAATTGGCAACCAGTGAAAGACAGGCATAGGGTATATCGAGTTCTCTTGCAAGGGATGCCTCCGGCATTCCTGTCATCCCGACAATATCGCCACCATCATTTTTGATCCGCCTGATTTCAGCTGCACTCTCCAGCCTCGGCCCTTGTGTCGCAGCATAAACACCAAAATTCACCACCTCGATATTCTGTTCAGCAGCCGAGGACACGAGTTTTCTCCGCAACTCCTGATCATAGGGATTGGTGAAATCGACATGCTCGACCTTGTCTGATTTCCCGTCCGAGAAAGTGTGCTCCCTGCCCCAGGTGTAATCAATAATGTTATCCGGCACAACAATAGCTGAAGGCCCCATTAAGGGGTGCACGCCTCCGACTGCATTGACAGCAACAATACCTGAAACACCGGCATGATGAAGCGCCCAGATATTTGCTCTGTAATTGACTTTGTGGGGTGGCAAGTGATGATGCTCACCGTGTCTGGGGAGAAAACAAACAGGTTGATTGTTGATTTTTCCGGTTACGAGTCCGGCAGAAGTTTCACCGAAAGGTGTTTCAATACTGCTCTTCGATTCAACAAATATTTCATCGAAGTGATACAAACCTGAACCACCAATAATTGCAAGCATTAGTGCGCACCTTCTTCATGACTTTCTGAAACAGCAAAAATGCCGGGGGCATTCCGCAGATAACCTTTATAATCCATACCAAAACCGAAGACATAGCGATCCGGTACTTCCAGACCGGTATATTCTGCCTTGAAACCCGGGGGAGACCGACGATCATGAATTTTTTCCACAATTACAGCGCAACTGACACTGGCGGCTCCCTGTGCCCTGCAAAATTCGGACACCTGGAACAATGTCATACCTTCGTCAAGAATATCGTCCACCAATAACACATGACGGCCCTCAATAGCATGATGGGGTTTTACCAGCCATTGCAGATCATCGCTCCCCTGCATGGCTTCACGATAACGCGTTGCATGCAAATAATCGACTTGCAACAGAAAATCGAGCTTTGTGAGTAGATGACCGGCAGTGATCAGTCCACCGTTCATCAGGCAAATTACCAGAGGGTTTTTGGCGCCAAGATTATGGCTGATTTTTTTTGACAGTATTTCCAGCGCTGCATCTATCTCTTTCAACGAAAAAAGACAGTCTGCCTGTCGATAGACGCGCTCGTAATGATCAGGACTTGTTTCGGCCATCAGCTTCTCCCTTCAGGCATATCGGCAATATGTAATGTTGATGTCGGAAAGGCAATTTCAGCACCTTGCTGCTCAATGATACTGATGACTTTCAAAAGCACATCCTGTTTTATTTCATGAAACAAAACCCATTCTGTTGTTTTCGTAAAG
>JAGRJA010000169.1 GCA_020443005.1 Pseudomonadales bacterium | reverse complement strand
GTGACCAGTAACACAATCATAAACAGCACGACACTGAAAACCTTGAAGCGTTTGTTCAGCTCAGAGAGCTCCACGCGAATATGCAGCTCACCAATTCTTTGTGTTTCCTCCCAGAGAATGGGCTGCAGGATATCGAGGTATCCATCTGTGAAACGGGAAATAAAACTTTGTCGTGCAAGGCAGGTAACATTCGCTATTGGTTCTCCGGCTTTTTCGATCGGTTGCGCGACATCACGAGACCACATGGCAATCAACTCACCCAGTTCATTGGTTACACAGGCAGAATAAATTGTGTTGTTGGCGCCCAGACTATCCAGATTCTGCCTGACCTGATACGCATCGCTATAGGCAACAGCAGCCGAGCTTCTGCCCGCAATGATACGGGACAGAATCGTCAGTTCATGCACCATGTTTTTCTTGAAAGCATATCTGTCGTAAGCGATAAAAGCGGAGCTCGCAATAAACAAACTGACCATACTGATCAGACAAATCATGATGATCAATTGCTGTTTGATTGGCAGGTCTTTGAGGCGCTTCATGGAAACCCTTATACCTTCATTCTAGTCGGGAACTTTTCGCCATTCTTGATTGGTTTTTTGACGACCCCTGAACAAGGCACGAAATCACACGCCCTGAAAGTTCCACTGATATCCTTTCCCTTGTTAAAGCTATCACGATAATGCTGCATTGACTAGCCAGACGGTACAAACAGCACCAGCGCCAATACCTAATATCTGGCAAGAAACCTGCTCACCTCTTCCGCAATAGAGATCGCCGCATTTTCGAGATGAAGATGATGCCCGCCTGAAAGCACAAAAATCTCCAGCTTTTTGAAAGGGTGCAATTTCTGCTGCAAATCGGTCATTTCTGCCCCCATCGAAGAGCGGCCACAATAGAGTTGCACCGGGCATTCGAGGGACTTGATCATTTCCTCAACCATCGCATCACCAAGCATCACCGGCGACGGAGCCTGCAAGCGCCGGTCAAAGGACCAGCGGTAGCCCTTGTCTTCGCAAACCAGCGAACGCTCAACCAGAGCCTCAATCCAACAGTGGTCGAGATCAGGTAAACCCTTGCCACGCAATCTGAAAAAATGATCCGCTGTCGGAAAGTAACGGGATTCCTGACGCTGCACCCGGTTAGTTTCCTTGATTGAGCGCGAGAGCTGGGAAACAAAGTTTTCTGCCGTGGCCGTTATCGGCCAGAAGCCCTCAACAAGCACCAGACTGCTCACTCTTTCGGGAAAACAGGCTGCCAACAACGAAGCAATTATACCGCCCCTGGAATGCCCGATTAGCGAAAACTGCTGCCAACCCATCTGGTCCGCCACATTGATAATTTCCTTTAGGTCATCCCAGATATGGTAAGACGCGTCAGCAGAGCGATGATCACTAAAACCGTGCCCTGCCAAATCCAGCGCCAAAAAAGGAGAAATATCCACCAGTGGCGCCAAACGGGAGAAGCTGGCAAGATTATCTAGCCAACCGTGCAGCGCAATTACCGGCCTGCCCCTCGCAGTTCCATGCCAAAGCATTCCCTCTACTTTCAGACCAAACACATTGAAAGTGATGGGGTGAGCCGTTGATTGATCTTTCTCTCTCAAACCAAAAACCTGTGTCAGCGATTGATTGATTTCATCAATATGATTAGCATGATGCTACAGGAGGATATTTTTTTTACCAGGGTCTGTCTATGAGCAATCGTTTTCTGTTTTTTCTTTTGTTGTGCAATTGTTTTCTTTCACCCCTGTCAGCCCTGGCTCAGGACGATGGTATCGTTAACTGTTCGGGGCCTTTTGCCCAGAAAAAACTGACATTGATCCAGTTGGAAAGCATTTTGCAAACCCATGAAAACTGGGCAAGCGAAGAACCGGACTACGATTTACCACGGACCCGCGCCAACCTTTGCAAGGCCATCATCGAAAATGCACATCTACAGGGCAGAAACCTTCAAAGAATTGATTTGACCGGTGCAAAACTGATTAACAGCAACCTGTCAGGGGCAAATCTGGGCAATGCAAACCTGAGTGGCGCCGATCTGACGGGGGCTGACCTCAGTAACGCCAATCTGGAAAGAGCAAAACTGATATCAACCTGGCTAAACAACGCCTCACTGCGCCAAGCAAACCTTTCTTATAGCGACATGCAAAAAACATGGGCACGAGCTGCCGATTTCACCGATGCCAATTTAAGCAGTGTTGATGCGAGAGCCTGTAATTTCAATTCCGCAAATATGCACCGGGCCAAACTGTTTTCTGCAGACCTGAGCAACTGCGAATTGAAACGCGTCAATTTCAAGGAAGCGGACCTTGTCAGCGCCCATTTGAACGGTGCTGATTTTGAATTGGCCAATCTTGAACAGACACGGATAGGGTTCGTCAAGGCTGATGAAAATACTGATTTGAGCATGGCCATTGTGATCGATACAGATCTGGAATATCTTGAAAGAAACGGCGCTATCATGCCGTTAAGCCTTGAGGTGAAGCCGTGACACCTCTTCTTCTTGAACAT
>JAGRJA010000168.1 GCA_020443005.1 Pseudomonadales bacterium | reverse complement strand
TGTTTCAATGGCCGCAGAAGCGGCCTTGAGGGTCGGTGCAGGTCTGGTGAGCGCAGCAACCCAACCTGTGCATATTGCCGGTATTCTGTCGAGAAGGCCGGAGGTAATGGTTCACGGCGTAGTCTCCGGTCAGGAGCTGGAACCGCTTCTTGGCAGGGCCTCGGTTTTGGTGGCCGGTCCAGGGCTGGGGCGAACGCCCTGGTCTGAACAGTTGCTGCAAAAGGCGACAGAGTGTGATTGTGCGATGGTGCTGGACGCCGATGCTCTCAATATATTGGCCGACGGGCGAGTTGTAAGCCGGAAAAAAGCTGATCATCGTATTTTGACGCCCCATCCGGGCGAAGCAGCCCGATTGTTGGCGTGCACGGTTGATGAAATACAGTCCGACCGGTTTGCAGCGGCAGAGGCATTACAGAAGACTTTTGGAGGAGTGGTTGTGCTCAAAGGGGCTGGAACCCTGATAGCCACGAACGACCGGGTTTTTCTGAGTGTGGAGGGTAATCCGGGTATGGCCAGTGGTGGCATGGGCGACTTGTTGTCGGGCATCATAGGCGGATTGCTGGCACAGGGCTTTTCATTGATTGATGCAGCAAAAACAGGCGTTGTTCTGCACAATGCCTGCGCAGATAGGGCTGCCTCCAGACAAGGTGAGCGAGGTATGATTGCAACAGATTTATTGCAATTCCTCCCGGCAATGCTTAACCCCCGGCAGACCCTCGCCCTCAGGTAGACCATGATGAACCCGGCTTTTTTTCTGGAAGATGAAGCGGCTACCTGTCAGGCTGCCAAGATGCTGGCAGAGAGTATCCTGAGCGGGCCGGAGGAAAAAAAACACGGGCTTATTTTTCTGGAGGGTGACCTGGGTGCCGGCAAAACCGCTTTTGCTCGCGCTATGATCCGTGCACTCGGGCATCAGGGGGCGGTAAAAAGTCCGACCTATACACTGGTCGAGCCCTACGAACTGGCGTCCTGCCAGGTTTATCACTTTGACCTCTATCGCCTGGTCGACCCGGAGGAACTGGCGTTTATGGGTTGGCGCGATTATTTTGATGGTACTGCACTGTGTCTTGTCGAGTGGCCTGAGCGCGGTCGGGGTGTGTTGCCCGAACCGGATTTGTTGGTATGCTTGCAAGCTGATAGAGGTGGTAGAATGATGGGCGTTACGGCAATAACTGATGCCGGCTCTAAACTGGCGCAAACCTGGTTGGCCCGATTCAGTAACAGGAAAGGCTTTTGAAAGAAACGGCATTCATGGAATGGCTCCCGCGCCGCCTTTTTTGGTGGTTTTTCGCTGTGTTTTTTGCTGTCTTTCCTTTTTCGCAAACCGTTAATGCCGGGGTGAAGGTTGAGAATGTGCGTATGTACCGTGCGCCCGATCATACCCGTCTGGTTTTTGATTTAAGCGCTTCAGTCGAGCACAGGATTTTTACACTCCAGCAGGATGCCTCGAATGATGAGCGTCTGGTGATCGATATTGACAATGCGACTTTCGAAGCCCTTGACGAGTCAATAGATTGGTCCGGAACCCCTGTTAAGTCCTTGCGCACAGGCACCCGTGACGGGGGCCATTTGCGGGTTGTGCTCGACCTGAACCAGCCGGTCAAACCCAAAAGTTTTCCCTTGAGCCCGAACGACACCTATGGCCACAGACTGGTGGTAGACCTGATGGATATTGGTAAAACGGTGCCTGTGGTCAAAAAAGTCGATGATAACAAGGGCATGCGCGATATCCTCATAGTGGTGGATGCAGGGCATGGTGGGGAAGACCCCGGCGCCATCGGGCCGACGCGTGTGCGCGAGAAGGATGTGGTGCTGAAAATTGCCCGGGAGTTGGCCGATATTATCAACGCAACACCGGGTTACAAGGCTGTATTGACCCGCAAGGGCGATTATTACATCCAGTTGCGAGACCGCAGCAAAATTGCCCAGGATCTTGGTGCCGACCTGTTTGTCTCGATTCATGCCGATGCTTTCAAGAGCCCAAAAGCCAGGGGCGCCTCTGTCTTTGCCTGGTCACAACGGGGTGCAACCTCTGAAACCGCCCGCTTTCTTGCCGACAAGGAGAACCAGTCCGACCTGATTGGTGGCGCCATGAATGTTGATAGTGCCGACAAAATGTTGCTGGAGGTGCTGGCAGACCTTTCCCTGACCTCCAATATCAATATCAGCCTTGATATGGGCAAGAATATTCTCAGTTATATGCGGCAGGTGTCTGTGCTGCACAAGCAGCATGTGGAGCAGGCCGGCTTTGCCGTGCTTAAATCGGTGCGTGTACCCTCGTTGCTGATTGAGACCGGTTTTATTTCCAACCCGACGGAAGAGCGTAATCTCAATTCTTCGCATTATCGTGGCAAGCTTGCCAGATCTATCTTTAAGGGTATTACCGATTATTTTGAGGCAACGCCACCGCCGGGCACCTATATTGCACAACGGGGTTCGGGCGCGAGTCGTGAGTATATTGTAGTGAGGGGAGACACCCTGTCCGGTATCGCGAGTCGTTATAAAGTCAGTGTGAACCAGCTGGTTGGACACAACAGGCTCGACGGGCACAACATTTATGTCGGGCAGAAGCTATTGATTCCCTAGATGATACCGATGCCTAAAATCCAGCAATTAAGTCCCCGCCTGTCTAACCAGATTGCTGCCGGCGAAGTTGTCGAACGCCCGGCATCAGTGATCAAGGAGCTGCTTGAAAACAGTCTCGATGCAGGGAGTTCGCGCATTGATATCGATGTGGAGCAGGGTGGTACCCGGTTGATGCGTATACGGGACAACGGCTCTGGTATCGAGAAAGATGACTTGCCGCTGGCGCTGGCGCGTCATGCCACCAGTAAAATACATCGCCTTGAAGACCTTGAGGCTGTTGCCACGCTGGGTTTCCGTGGTGAGGCGCTGGCCAGTGTCAGCTCGGTTTCCCGTTTGTTGCTGGTTTCCAATACTTCTGATCAGGGAAGCGGCTGGCAGGTTGCTGCTGAAGGCGATCAGATGCGAACAACAGTCACGCCCGCCAGCCATCGTCAGGGCACCACGGTTGAAGTGCGCGATCTGTTTTTCAATACACCGGCTCGACGAAAATTCCTGAAAACGGAAAAAACCGAGTTTTCCCGCATTGATGATGTCGTTCGAAAAATTGCCTTGAGCCGTTTCCGCACCGGTTTCACGCTGACACACAATCAGCGTACGATTCATAGCCTGAAACCGGCCTTGACGCAGTCTGAAATGGAGCGTCGTGTTGCGTTGCTCTGTGGCCCTGCCTTTCTCGAAAACAGTGTTTTTATTGACCGGGAGGCAGCGGGTCTCAGGCTTTGGGGTTGGCTGGCACTTCCCGCTTTTTCCAGAAGTCAGGCCGATATGCAGCACTTTTATGTGAATGATCGATGCATTAAAGACAAGGTTGTGATGCATGCGTTAAGACAGGCTTATCAGGATGTCTTGCAACACGGTCGACACCCTGCCTGTCTTTTGTATCTGGAAATCGAGCCGGCCAATGTCGATGTGAATGTACACCCCACCAAACATGAAGTGAGATTTCGCGACAGCCGGCTGGTGCATGACTTCCTTTTTCGCAGTTTGCATCGCGCTCTGGCTGATATTGTGCCTGGCGATAAAACCGTGAGGACGCATGAAAATGCGGCTGTTTTTGCTGCTTCGCCAGACAACCCCTTCCAGCCTCGTGAAAACCTTTCGTTACAACTGGGTTCACACGCAGCTGCGAGCGTTCATCAGGCGCAAATGTCACACTATCAGTGTTTGCACGAGCCTCTGAGCGAAGCCCGTATTGAGCAGGCGCTTGCAGAGGGTCTTGTGAGGGCTGAACCCGCAAACCCATCTGTCGACAAGGAGGTAAACCACTTCGGGGAACCGGATGATATTCCGCCGCTGGGCTATGCGATCGCGCAGCTGAAAGGCATTTATATTCTCGCTGAAAACCGCCTTGGCCTGATTGTGGTCGATATGCACGCTGCCCATGAGCGTATTACCTATGAACAGATGAAACAGGCGCTTGAGGGTGAGGGAATTCGCAGCCAGCCACTGTTGGTGCCGGAAAGCCTGGCTGTGAGTGAGCGCGAGGCGGATGCAGCCGTTGAAAACCGGGAGAATTTTTTGCGTTTGGGGATTGCGCTTGAAAGGGCCGGTCCCGAAACACTGTTGATTCGTCAAGTACCTGTTCTTTTGCGC
>JAGRJA010000167.1 GCA_020443005.1 Pseudomonadales bacterium | reverse complement strand
CCGAACGGGCAGAGCAGGGCAAACTTGATCCGGTAATTGGCCGGGATGATGAAATTCGACGCACCATTCAGGTTTTGCAGCGTCGAACCAAAAATAACCCCGTACTTATCGGCGAGCCGGGCGTGGGAAAAACAGCCATTGTGGAAGGTCTTGCCCAGCGTATTGTTAACGGAGAAGTACCGGAAGGCCTGAAAAACAAACGCCTGTTATCACTTGATCTAGGTGCATTGCTGGCCGGGGCAAAATTTCGCGGGGATTTCGAGGAGCGCCTGAAGTCGGTCTTGAATGAACTTTCCAAGCAGGAAGGTGAGGTCATCCTGTTTGTTGATGAGCTGCACACCATGGTCGGCGCCGGTAAGGCAGAGGGTTCCATGGATGCTGGCAACATGCTGAAGCCTGCACTTGCTCGTGGTGAATTGCATTGTGTCGGGGCGACCACGCTGAATGAATACCGTGACAATATCGAAAAGGATGCCGCTCTGGAACGGCGTTTCCAGAAAGTTTTGGTGGATGAGCCGAGTGAGGAAGATACCATCGCCATTCTGCGTGGCTTGAAAGAGCGTTACGAAGTTCATCACGGGGTCGATATAACGGATTCAGCAATCATTGCGGCAGCAAAACTGTCACAGCGTTACATCACAGATCGACAGTTACCGGATAAGGCAATCGATCTGATTGATGAGGCCGCCAGTCGTATTCGTATGGAGATAGACTCCAAACCCGAGCAGATGGACAAGTTGGAGCGCCGTTTGATTCAGTTGAAAATTGAGCGCGAAGCTGTCAAGAAAGACGAGGATGAGGCTTCACAGAAACGCTTGCTGAAAATTGATGAGGATATCGAGAAAGTGTCGAGAGAATTTGCCGACCTTGAAGAGATATGGAAGAAGGAAAAAGCGGTTGTCAGTGGCTCCCAGGAGTTAAAGAGCAAACTCGAGCAAGCGAGAATCGACATAGAACACGCTCGCCGCAGTGGCGATCTGACCAGAATGTCGGAATTACAGTACGGCGTCATCCCTCAGCTGGAAAAAGAAATTGCCCTTGCCGATGAAGCCGAACACGGTGATATGAAGTTGCTGAGAAACAAGGTGACCGATGAAGAAATTGCCGAAGTGGTTTCCAAATGGACAGGCATTCCCGTGTCAAAAATGCTTGAAGGTGAACGCGATAAACTGATGCGTATGGAAGATGTGCTTCACGAGCGTGTTATTGGCCAGCAGGAAGCTGTTGAGGCGGTTTCACGCGCAGTGCGTCGTTCGCGTGCGGGCCTGTCAGATCCGAACCGGCCGAATGGTTCCTTCCTTTTTCTCGGGCCAACAGGTGTTGGTAAAACAGAGTTGTGCAAGTCACTGGCCTCCTTCCTGTTCGACAGTGAGGAAGCGATGGTTCGGATTGATATGTCAGAATTCATGGAGAAGCACTCTGTTGCAAGGTTGGTGGGCGCACCTCCCGGTTATGTTGGTTATGAAGAGGGGGGTTACTTGACCGAAGCCGTTCGTCGCCGTCCCTACGCCGTCGTTTTGCTGGACGAAATCGAGAAAGCGCATCCCGATGTTTTCAATATTTTGCTGCAGGTTCTTGATGACGGCCGTTTGACTGATGGCCATGGCCGAACAGTGGATTTTCGCAATACGGTTGTGGTCATGACATCCAATCTGGGGTCTGACCTGATTCAGGATATTGCTAACGACCACTCTTTTGATACGGTGTCTTTTGACAAGCATGTAGCTGCAGATGATTCTACCCGCAACGAAAACCGCTATGAAGCCATGAAAGAGGCTGTGATGGAAGTTGTATCCGGCCACTTCAGACCGGAATTTATTAACCGTGTCGACGAGATTGTTGTGTTTCATCCCCTCGCTCGTGACCAGATCAAATCCATTGCCAATATTCAGTTGTCGATGCTGGTGACACGACTCAGGGAGCGGGAAATCGGTATAAGCTTCGATGAGAATTTGCTGGAACAGATCGCCGAAGCCGGGTTTGACCCTGTTTTTGGCGCAAGGCCTCTCAAGCGTGCCATCCAGAAATGGATCGAAGACCCTCTGGCAGAAGCGATGCTTTCAGGACGCTTTACATCAGGCGATAATATTGTAGCGAAATTGGGGGAGAATAGTCGGGCAAGTTTTGTTAAGATG
>JAGRJA010000166.1 GCA_020443005.1 Pseudomonadales bacterium | reverse complement strand
TTTTTTTGCTCTGCAGCAGTTTCCAGTTGCCGTTCCTGCTTTTCGCCATATCACCTATTACCCAGCCCTGTTTTTTTTTCGGCTTTTTATCGCTCAGTGCAAGATAAAATTTCCTGATTTGTTGCTCCGCAAACAGTGTTGACAATTGTTGGGCCGCTTCAGGGGATCTGGCAACCAGCAACAAACCGCTGGTATCTTTATCCAGCCGGTGTACCGGCAGAAAACTTTCGGCAGGAAATGCATGATTCAGATGATTGATCAAACCCGGAGTGCCCTGATCAGCATGAAAATCAATACCTGATTTTTTATTGACGACCCAAAAACCAGGCTGTTTATCAAGAATGTCGCAAACACCGTCAATATGATGTATCGACATACCCGTATCAGGAACGATACCAGTTGGTGGCGCCACTCTCACGGTCATCCTGTAAAATCACACCGCGGGCTTTCAGCTCATCTCTGATGGCATCTGCCAGCGCATAATTTTTATCTTTTTTCGCCCGGGCTCTTTCGGAAATTTTTTGCTCGATCAAATCAGCCGGAAGATCATCTGCAGACCCACTTTGCAAGAAAACATCTGGAACATCCTGCAGGACGCCGAGCACCGCAGCCAGTGATTTCAGGATGCTTGCCAACAAGAGCGCTTCGTCTGGTCTGGAGGATTTCGCGGTATTCAGGGCTCGAACGAGATCAAATAATACAGCGAGTGCTTCCGGCGTATTGAAGTCATCATCCATTGCCTCCTTGAAACGGGAAACAAATTCATTTTTCGCCAACTGCGCCAGTTCTACCACAGGGGCACTGTCAAAACCTTTCATGGCAGTATAGAAACGCTCCAGCGCACCTTTGGCGGTTTGCAGGTTTTCTTCCGAATAATTGATATGGGAACGGTAGTGGCTACTGAGTAACAGATAACGCACAACTTCCGGATGATATTTGTCGAGAATTTCCCTGATAGTGAAAAAATTGCCGAGAGATTTGGACATTTTTTCATTATCAACACGCACCGCGCCAGCATGCATCCAGTAACGCGCAAAGGGTTTTCCATGGGCAGCTTCACTTTGTGCGATTTCATTTTCATGATGCGGAAATGGCAGATCGGGCCCGCCACCATGAATATCAAAGGTTTCACCAAGACAGCAGGCGGACATGGCGGAGCACTCAATATGCCAGCCGGGGCGACCGTTCCCCCACGGCGACGACCAGCTTACCTCGCCGGCGGCAGTCGACTTCCACAAGGCAAAATCCCGCGGGTCGCGCTTGCTTTCACCGACTTCAATTCGAGCACCGGCCAGAAGCTCATCCGGGTTTTTACCCGACAGTTTTCCATAACCGTCAAATTTGCTCACGGCGTAATAAACATCGCCGTTTTCTGCCGTATACGCATAACCTTTGGCGATCAGGGTTTGCACCATGGCGATAATATCGGCAATATGCGCCGTTGCTCTGGGTTCTCTGTCTGGCGAGTGCACCTGCAATCGTTTTTCGTCCTCATGCATGCAATCAATAAAACGCGCTGTCAAATCAGTGTAAACTTCCCCCTTCTCGTTGGCTCGGCTCAGAATCTTGTCATCAATATCAGTGATATTCCTCACATAATTAACCTTCCAGCCACTCGCTCGCAGATAACGGGTAATTACATCGAAGGCGACCAGAACACGCGCATGACCAAGATGACAGAAGTCATAGACAGTCATACCGCAAACATACATGCCAATTTCGCCAGTCTTGAGTGGCACAAATACTTCTTTTTGTTTACTGAGCGTGTTGTATATCTTTAACACCTGAATTCCTGCAAAAAGTGTGTTGAGACAAAAGAAAAAAACGGCTAATTTTCACTGTCCAATTTTGACCAGCTATCACGAAGACTGATGGTACGATTAAATACCGGTTTATCTTCAGTAGCATCAAAACGATCCAGACAAAAATACCCCTCTCTTTCAAACTGAAAACCTTGTTCCGGGTGGGCGTTGGCAAGACTGGACTCTGCCTTGCAACCCTGTAAAACCCTGAGGCTGTCCGGGTTGATATGGGTGAGGAAGTCGACATCCTTTTTCGCATCGGGGTGCTCTGCCAGAAACAAACGATCATACAAACGCACTTCAACATCAAGGCAACGATGTGCTGCAACCCAATGGATAACGCCTTTAACCTTCCGGCCGTCCAAGGGGTTTTGCCCGAGTGTTTCAGGGTCATAGGTACATCGAATTTCGTCAATTTCACCTTCGGCATTTCTGATAACTTCATCTGCACGAATCACATAGGCATTGCGCAAACGCACCTCCTTGCCCAGTACCAGACGCTTGTATTTTTTGTTGGCCTCTTCCCTGAAATCATCAACATCAATATAAATCTCACGGGCAAAAGGTAATTGGCGCTCGCCCATTTCGGGTTTATTCGGATGATTCGGCGCTTTCAACTGCTCAATCTGATCCTGCGGATAATTGGTTATCACCACTTTCAGCGGGTTAAGGACACACATGGCCCTGGGTGCATTTTTATCCAGATCATCGCGTATTGCATGCTCCAGCATGCCTACATCCACAATACTCTCACTTCGGGCTACACCAATCATTTCACAAAAATGGCGCAAGGCCGCGGGGCTAACACCTCGACGACGCATCCCACTGATTGTTGGCATGCGAGGATCATCCCAACCGTTGACATGGCCTTCATCAACCAGTTGTTTCAATTTGCGCTTGCTGGTGACCGTGTAGTTAAGGTTGAGGCGGGCAAACTCGTATTGACGGGGTTTGTTTTCAATGGGCAAATTATCGAGATACCACTCATACAATGGACGATGATCCTCAAACTCCAGCGTACAAATCGAGTGCGTAATACCTTCAATGGCATCCGATTGACCATGCGTGTAGTCGTAGGTCGGGTAAATTTTCCACTTATTCCCTGTCTGGTGGTGTGAAACATGGCGAATACGGTACATGATCGGGTCGCGCAAGTTGATATTCGGTGACGACATATCAATTTTCGCTCGCAGGACACAACTACCCTCTGCCAGCTCCCCGTTTTTCATTTGTTCGAAAAGCCGGAGATTCTCCTCAACACTGCGGTTACGGTAGGGGCTGTCTTTACCGGCCTCTGTCAGTGTACCCCGGTACTCTCTGGCTTCATCGGGTGAAAGATGACAAACATAGGCCTTGCCCTGACCAATAAGATAGACTGCCCAATCATGGAGTTGGTCGAAATAATCCGAAGCATAATGTACCGGCTCTTCCCAGCGAAAGCCCAGCCATTCGATATCGGCCTTGATAGCATCAATATAAGCCTGCTCTTCTTTCGCAGGGTTGGTATCATCAAAACGCAGATTGCACTTGCCCCCAAATTCTTCTGCCATCGAAAAATTCAGGCAAATCGACTTGGCATGACCAATATGCAGAAATCCGTTAGGTTCGGGCGGGAACCGGGTATGCACTCGCCCTTGATGAACATTTTTTTCTCTATCGTCAGCGATGATATTACGAATGAAATGTGAAGGCCTTGAAGCCTCATTCTGCTCTTTTACAGTCATAGGATTGATTCGAAGGTTTTGTCAGGCAAATAAAACCCGTATTATAGCCCCTTCGCAGTCATTCATTAAATCTAATAAAGGAAATTCCATGGTTATTCTTCACACCAACTTCGGCGATATCACACTTGAACTGAATGCAGAGAAAGCGCCGGTCACTGTCGCCAACTTTCTTGAGTATGCAAAAAGCGGTTTTTATGACGGCACCATTTTCCACAGAGTCATCGATGGCTTTATGATTCAGGGTGGCGGGATGAATGAAGATATGAGCCAGAAAGCGACTCGCGCACCAATCAAAAACGAAGCCAACAACGGGCTGACCAACGATAACGGCACCATCGCGATGGCTCGCACCATGGATCCTCACTCGGCGACAGCACAGTTTTTTATCAATGTGAAAGACAACAGCTTCCTCAATTTTCGCAGCGAATCACCCGATGGCTGGGGTTATGCTGTTTTCGGCAAAGTCAGTGATGGCATGGATGTGGTCAACAAAATCAAGGGAGTGAATACTGG
>JAGRJA010000014.1 GCA_020443005.1 Pseudomonadales bacterium | reverse complement strand
TATCAAAACCTTTATTCGCGGCTTGAGCTTTTATTTGCCTCTTCAGCATTATTGTGGCTATTGGCATTTTCATGGGTTTTAACCTATCCGGTGTCAACCCGCTACTGGAAGTCCCGGCCGACGATGGTTGTTCTTGGCTGGTTGATGTTGTTGCCGGCATGGGTGGGCCTGGTGTATCTCAAACAGGCAAGACCCGATGGTGCATTGATATTCCTGGCAATTCTGGTGATAGCCATTGCCGATATCGGTGCATACTTTACTGGCAGACGCTGGGGCAAACGCAAACTGGCCGTTCGTGTCAGCCCCGGGAAATCATGGGAAGGCTTTTGGGGAGGGTTCACCGCCAACCTTGTCTTTGCATTTTTGTTATCTGTTTTTCTTCAGCTTGCCTTCTTTAAGGCGTGTTTGTTGATGGTGGTTTTGGGATTTGCCAGTGTCGCTTCAGTGATTGGTGACCTTGCTGAAAGTATGTTCAAGCGTGATGCCGGTGTGAAGGATTCAGGAACAATACTCCCCGGGCATGGTGGCGTGCTCGACAGAATCGATGGCTGGATGGCGGCTATCCCGATTCTTGCACTTGCACACCTTTTGTTTGTGCGTCCGGGTGCTTTATGAAACAGGTAAGTATTCTGGGCTCAACCGGTTCGATTGGTGTCAGTACGCTTGATGTGATTGAACGACACCCCGAAAAATTCAGTGTTTTTGCACTCAGTGCCCATCAACAGGTTGAAGCACTTTATCAACAGTGTCTTCGCTTCTCACCCTGTTTCGCTGTCCTCAGTTGTGGTGATGATGCAGCCGGTTTATCCGCAAAGCTGAAAGCAGCGGGGCTTGAAACCCGTGTTTTGTCAGGGCTTGAGGGGCTTGTCGAAATAGCGTCTCATCCTCAGGTGGATGCCGTAATGGCCGCCATCGTGGGCGCGGCTGGCTTGCAACCGACAATGGCAGCGGTACAGGCTGGAAAACAGGTGCTGCTCGCCAACAAGGAAGCGCTGGTGATGGCGGGTGGCCTGATGATTGAGGCGGCACAACAATCGGGCTGTGTTTTATTGCCGATAGACAGTGAACACAATGCTATTTTCCAGTGTCTTCCGCTGGAAAAAGATGCACTTTTGAAAAAAGGTATTAGCAGGCTTTTATTAACAGGCTCAGGTGGGCCTTTTCGAACTTTTGATCTCGATGCCTTGTCTGAGGTGACACCGGAGCAGGCTTGTCATCATCCAAACTGGGAAATGGGCAAGAAAATATCGGTTGATTCAGCCACAATGATGAACAAGGGGCTGGAGTTGATAGAAGCCTGTTGGCTGTTTGCAATGCCGGCAGAGCGGATACAAATCGTTATACATCCACAAAGTATTATTCATTCAATGGTTCAGTATGTTGATGGTTCAGTGCTTGCACAAATGGGTAACCCCGATATGAGAACACCTATAGCACACTGCCTGGCCTGGCCTGAACGCATTGAATCCGGTGTTGCTGAGCTGGATTTCACTCAGCTGACCAGGCTTGATTTCGAACCGCCGGATGAAGGGCGTTTTCCGGCGCTTGTCATGGCAAGGGCAGTGGCAGAAACGGGTGGCACCGCGCCGGTTTATTTTAATGCGGCCAATGAAATAGCCGTTGATGCCTTTTTGAACGGAACGATTGCCTTTACTGATATTACGACCCTTGTCGAGCGGGTTCTGCAGGGTATGCCAGCAGGGCAGGTTGATTCCCTTGACCATGTTCTTCAGGCAGATCAGGAAGCGAGAAGCTTTGCCCTGTCTTTACTCCCCCTGTTCCGCTCAGGTCGGGGGGCATATTGATGCTGGGAACACTGCATACCGTTTTGTCTTTCATCGTTGCGATCAGCATTCTTGTAACAGTGCATGAATTCGGTCACTTTTGGGTAGCGCGTCGATGCGGTATCAAGGTTATCCGTTTTTCTGTTGGTTTCGGGCACAAACTGTTTGCCTGGAAAGACAGGCTGGGTACGGAATATGTGATTGCTGCCATACCGATGGGTGGCTATGTCAAGATGGTGGATGAGCGGGAAGAAGAGGTGCCGGAAGAGCTTCTTCCTTACAGTTTTAATCGAAAGCCGGTGTTGCAGAGAATGGCTGTTGTTTCTGCCGGGCCTTTGGCCAATTTCCTGATTGCCTTTCTCTTTTACTGGGTGCTAAACCTGAGCGGTGGGTATGGTATTACTCCCGTTATCGGAGAAGTAGCACCCGATTCTCCTGCCGCTTATGCCGGCCTGGATGAAAATCAGACGATTGTTGCTGTCGACGGTTTGCCCACGCACAGCTGGCAGGATGTCAGCAATCAGCTGGTACATCGTTTGGGCGAAACCGGTGAAATCGTTTTCGATGTGCAATATCCGGGTTCGGAGCTGATATACCAGTCGTCAGTTGATATACAAAGCTGGCTCTCAACCGAGGAAAACCCTGATATTTATGCCGGCCTGGGTATTACGCCTAAAATTCCACCTTATGTCAGGGTTGTCGAGGTGTTTCCCGGTACGCCGGCAGAGAAGGCGGGGCTGTTAGCGGGCGATATTATTACAGGGGTTGACGGACAAACGGTTCCGCATACGGCGTTCTGGGTCGATTATGTTCGCTCAAGACCCGATCAGAGTATCAGCATGAGTGTCATGCGACAGTCCGATGACCTGACGCTGACAGTGAAACCCTGGAAAAAAGTCAGTGACAGCGGTGAGGTATTTGGTCAGGTGGGGGCCAGTATCAATTCACCGGGCCTGCAACATTACGAATACGGCCTTTGGGAATCGGGCAGAAAAGCCGGTACCGAGGTGTATGACAAGTCGCTTTTTATGCTGGTTTCACTGAAAAAAATGCTCATGGGACAAATATCACCAAAAAACTTGAGTGGCCCCCTAACCATTGCTACAGTTGCCGACGAATCGGCAAGGGCTGGCTGGCAGAGCTTTGTTCAGTTTCTCGCCTTGTTAAGTATCAGTTTGGGGGTGCTCAACCTTTTGCCGATTCCGGTGCTCGATGGTGGTCACCTGATGTTTTACCTTGTAGAAGTCGTCAAAGGCAGCCCCGTTTCTGAAAGGGTGCAAATGGCGGCTTACCAGTTGGGGCTTTTTCTGATTGTTTGCCTTATGGTTTTCGCCCTGTTTAATGATGTCGGCAGACTTTAGTCTTTTTATCGGAGTTTTGAAAGTGCACTGTTTGAGTCGTTTGATTCTGGTTTTTTCCCTGCTTTTTTCAGTGCAACTTGTGGCGCAGGAAAAAACATCAACCTTCAGGCAGGTTCAGTTGGCGGATATCCGGGTGGAGGGTTTGCAGCGGGTTTCTCCTGAAACCGTTTTTGCCGCGATGCCGCTAAATATCGGTGATACAGTAGATATTTCAGATTTGCAATCAGCCAGTCGCTCCATCTTCAGGACAGGTTTTTTTGATGATATTCAGTTGGGTCTGGATGAAAATGTCCTGATTATTACCGTGGCAGAGAGGCCGGCAATTGCTGAAATCATTCTGGAGGGCAACAAGGCGATTGAGACTGAAAAGCTGATGGACGCGTTACAAAAGTCAGGCCTGGCAGAAGGGATGATATTCAAGCAGGCCACGCTTGAGGGGATCGCTCAGGAGTTATTGCGACAATATGTGGCTCAGGGCCGTTACGGTGCTGATGTCAAGACCCATGTCGAAGCGTTGCCGGGTAACAGGGTCGCCCTGAGCATCGATATCAAGGAAGGAAAAGTTGCCGCGATCAAGCATATCAATATTGTCGGGAACACCAGTTTTTCAACGGATGACCTGCTTGCACTTTTTGAACAGGAAACTTCAGGCTGGTTTTCCTGGATGAACAATAAGGATAAGTATTCCCGGGAAAAACTTACGGGAGATCTGGAACGACTCAAGTCGTTTTATCTGGATCGTGGCTATCTCCGCTTCAGTATAGACTCTACACAGGTTTCATTATCAAAAAACAAAAAGTCAATTTTCATAACCATCAATATCACCGAGGGCGGGGTTTACACTGTAAACGATATTGCCCTTGCCGGTGATCTCATTTTGCCTGAAAGTGATATCAGGGAGCTCGTTGTTCTTGATGAAGGACGTACCTTTTCCCAGATTCGGATGACTACCACCAGCGAGTATATTACCCAGCGACTGGGGAATGATGGCTATGCGTTTGCCGAAGTTCGCGGGCTCACCGATATTGATGATGAAAACCGAACAGTGGATGTAACTTTTTTTGTCAATCCCGGTGAGAGAACCTATGTGCGTCGCATCAATTTCCGTGGTAATACCAAAACGGCCGACGAGGTGCTGCGCCGTGAGTTACGCCAAATGGAAAGCGGCCTTGCATCCAGTTCCAAAATAGAGCAGAGCAAGATTCGTTTGCAGCGACTCGGTTATTTCAGAAATATCGATGTTGAGACAGTTGAGGTTCCGGGAAGTGGTGACCAGATTGATCTCGAATATAAAGTGGAGGAACAACCTTCAGGCAGCCTGGGTGCCAGTCTGGGTTTTGCCCAGGGCAGTGGTGTCGTGCTGGGTGCCAATATCCAGCAGGACAATTTTCTGGGAAGCGGTAAACATATCGGTCTGAATGTTTCTACCAGCAGCTATACCGATCAGGTGACTTTCAGCTATGTCGACCCCTATTTTACCCCCGATGGTGTGAGCCGGG
>JAGRJA010000165.1 GCA_020443005.1 Pseudomonadales bacterium | reverse complement strand
TGATCTGGCGATTCTTGAAGGAGCCTGATCACAATGTGACAAGAAGGCCGGCTAAAGCACTCAAGATGCGTTACCTTGATCGGCGCTATCGTGAAATTCTTGCCATTGGTGTGGTTGTTTATCTTTCGATGGCGGTCTCTACTCAAATTATGGGGTTTTATTTGCCACATGTACTGTCGCTGGATGCAGAAGCTTCAGCGGCTCCCCTGGCAATGACACAAGGTATTTCTGCCTGCTGTATGGTTTTTGTTCAGCTTGTCCTGATTCAGCGCTTGCAGTGGCCGCCAATGCATTATTTGATTACGGGTGTGCCGATGATTTTTGTCGGCTTTATTTTTTACACCATCGCAACCGAGCTCTGGATGCTTCAGGTTGCAGCAGGCTTTGTCGGGTTTGGTTTGGGGTTGACAGGGCCTGGTTATTCGGCAGAAGTGTCTTTGCGGGTGGAGCCTGAAGAACAGGGCGCCGTTGCCGGGCTGATCTCTGCCTGTCCTGCCCTTGGCTTTGTGATAGGCCCGTTAAGTGCAGGTGTCCTCTACGATATGAGACCCGAGCTGCCCTATCTGCTAACGGCGGTCATGTTGTTGCTTTTGTTTCCCGTCCTGCTTTGGGTGAACAGAAAGCCCTAGCACTTTCGAATTTTCATTCTGCTGTTTACCTGCAGCGCCCATCCATGTAATATGCCGATTCCCTGTGACTCGAGTATTCTGCTCGCTATCAGGAAACACCATATAAGTCAAATGGTTAGGTGTGTCGCCGAATGCGATTCCGGAGTTTGTTCAGTTTGGCTGAACATTTTCGGGCTGAAACTTCGACCTTTTATAGGATATAGAGCAGGTGAAAAACTGCCTCCGGCCGAAGATCATCCAATAGTGGGTTAGGGTCTGTGAAAAACAGGTTCACCGGCAAGTGGTGTTCAGTGTGTGTGATGCGATGTGCCTGATCAAGATGTAAACAGCAGGCATTGTATGAGCGTGATATTTCGTAATTTTTCATGGCTGGCTTCGTTCGGAAGTATTCAAACTCCACCGGGGCGTTCCGTTTCACGGATTCCACGGTTACTCTTTTTTATTTCCTTCTTTCTTGCATTACCGGCGATGGCGCTTGATAAGAGTCCCGATGTGCAGTCCATGCCCACTCAGCGAATACATATGTCCCTGCTTCAGGATATTACAATGTTGCCCGGAAACCGCCTTGTTGCGGTGGGTGAACGAGGACATATCGCCTATTCCGATGACAACGGCCAATCCTGGCACCAGGCGGCGGTGCCTACCAAACAGATGATGAATGCCGTCTTTTTTGCGTCAGAAAAGGAAGGTTGGGCTGTTGGTTATGATGGGCTGATTCTGCATTCGCTTGATGCCGGTGAGACCTGGGCTATTCAGCTTGATGGTCTGGCTTTCAGCAAATTGCGGGCAAGCTATAAAAAAATGGATTTGAATACTGAAATAAGTCGGTTAAGCAAGAAAGTGGAAAATCTGGAGTCTGCTATTGGCAGAGCGTCAGACGATGGCGAGGATGTCGAAGAATTGGAGATGGATCTTGAAGACGCCCAGGTAGCACTGGAAGATGCCGAGTTTGAACTTGACCTGATGCAGCGCATGTATGAGCGCAATGGCAACACGGCCAACCCCCTGATGGATGTTTATTTTGTCGATGGAAAGCAGGGTTATGCAGTGGGTGCTTTCAATACCTTCCTTGTTACGGAAGATGGCGGTAAAAACTGGTCGGCTTCCGGAGAGATTCTGGATAACCCGGAAGGCATGCATCTCAATGCAATTGCCGGTTCGGGAGATACTCTTGTTATTGCTGGCGAGGCGGGGCTATTACTCCGCTCTACTGATCGGGGCGCAAGTTGGGAGCAGATAGAGTCACCGGATTACGGCTCGTTTTTCGGTTTGTACCTCGCAGAAGATACATCCTTGTTACAGGTAGTGGGTTTGCGGGGCGCGATGTTCCAGAGTGAAGATCTCGGTGACTCCTGGGAGAAGATCCCGGAAGGTCTTCATAAAAACATGAATGCAATTTATCACGGAAGAGGTGATCTTGTTCTGGCTGCGGGTAATGATGGTGCCTGGTTCAGAAGTCTGGATGGTGGTCAATCATTTGAAGA
>JAGRJA010000164.1 GCA_020443005.1 Pseudomonadales bacterium | reverse complement strand
GCATAGCTGATGCGGTGCGCGGCGTCGCCAAGCCAGATTTTGGCAACATGAACCTGTCGGCTTGCATCCTGGCCACTGGCGAGCATCATTACCGCCTGCTGCGTTACCAGCTTCAGACATTTGGCATCAATATAACAATTGGCCGTTCGATGTCCGACAGCCTGGAATGTGGCAATTTTGACATTGAATTGTTCTCGCTCGGAAGTATACGCGGCTGTCATTTTTACCATTTGTTCAGCAACACCAACCTGGTAGGCGCACAGGGCAATGCAATAATGTTCGATAAGGTATTTTACAGCGCTTGCGCCCCCTATTTTTTCTGCGGCGGCATTTTCAAGGTTGATGTTGTACTGAGGCTCATAGGTTGTCGCTTTCAGTGCCGTCAAATGTACACCGCTTGATTTCGGGTCAACCAGATAGAGACCAGCTTCATTACCGTCATCGGCAATAACGAGTATGCGTGTGGCAATATTGGCATAGGGAACGCACAGTTTTTCACCGCTGATCTTGCCGTCTTTGATGGTGGTTGTTGGTTTGTCAAGATCGAAATTGCAAGGTTCCGCAATAGCTGCTGTCAATACCACTTCACCGGTTGCAACACCTCCAAGCATGCGTTGGCTGTTTTCATCGCCAAACGACTGAATGGCCATTGCGCTGATCAGGGAGGGAACAACAGGCAGCGGTGCAACGACACGACCACACTCCTCGATAAGCAATGCTAGTTCGGCAAAGCCGAAACCCATCCCGCCGCTCTCAACCGGAATGGTGATACCAAGGAGACCTGCATCTGCCAGTTGTGCCCATAAGCGACCGTTGAAGCGCTCTTCTTTCCACATATCATATTTGTGCAGTTCTTCGGGTGTAACCTGTTCACCAAGAATCTGGCTGGCCAGATTTTGTATATCCTGCTGTTCTTCAGTCAGTTTGAAATCCATGATTGTCTACCTCGTTATGCGCGCAATGGACGCGGCATGCTTAAGCCGAAAATTGAAATAATGTCCCGCTGAATTTCATTGGTACCACCACCAAAAGTCAGGATGGAAAGTGTTCGATAAAGACGCTCAAGCTCGCCATGGAGAACCGCAGCTTCACTGTGTGAGTGAAGTGTGCCGGACTGCCCCAGAATTTCCATCAGGTGTCGACTGGCTTCAATCATGAATTCAGAGCCATAGACCTTGGCAGATGAAGCCTCAGCCATATCCAACCCGCCTTCAGCGATTGCCCAGGCCTGCTTGTAACAAATCATTTTAATGGCTTCAGCACCGGCCTGAACCGTCGCGAGTTTTGTTTTAACCCATCCCTGATCAATCAGTCTTTCACCATTTGGCAGCTTGGTTGACTCGGCAAATTCACAGACTTTTTTGAAAATGCCTGTAATAGGGCCATGAGTTACCAGAGCAAGTCTTTCACGATTGAGCTGACTCATGATCACACCCCAGCCCTTGTTTTCTTCACCAACCATCCACTCTTTGGGAACACGCACATTTTCATAGTAGGTGGCATTGGTGCGAACAGAACCCAATGTGTAAACACCGGTAACCGAAATGCCGGGGTGATTCATCGGAATCAGGAACATGGAAATGGAGCCGTGTTTACCCATGGTTTCAACATCGCCGGTACGGCA
Source organism: Pseudomonadales bacterium (assembly GCA_020443005.1). GTDB lineage: Bacteria > Pseudomonadota > Gammaproteobacteria > Pseudomonadales > UBA7239 > JAGRJA01. Next base: position 1,153 of record JAGRJA010000164.1, on the reverse strand, counting down.
AGCCAGCCAGACATAGTCGGAAAATTCCGCCAGTGAAGTCCACATTTTCTGGCCGTTAATAATGTAATGATCATCGCCATCCTTCACGGCGCGCGTTTTCATGGAGGCGAGATCTGTGCCCGAACCGGGTTCGGAATAACCGATACAGATGCTGATGTCACCGGCAAGTATTTTTGGGATGATTTCCTTTTTCAACGACTCACTGCCAAAAGCGGCCAATGCAGGACCAACCGACTCAGAAGTGAGAAAAGGGAAGGGGAAGCCGTATTTCATGATTTCAGAGAAAAAGATATATTGCTCGATGGCAGACTTTGCCTGACCACCGTATTCCTTTTCCCAACCAAGACCAATCCAGCCATCGCGCCCCAATTTTTTCATGGCTTCGCGCCATAAAGGGCCGCCGCCTTCATGCTTGAAATCATGGTTAAGTTCAGCTTTCAACTCGGGGGTCATCAGCGCTGCGAAATAGTCCCGGAGCTGTTGTCGGAGCTGGATTTGCTCTTCAGTAAAAGCGAGTTTCATAAAAATTCCTCAATCTTGAAAAGAGATGGCTTATGCAACCAGACCCTGTCTGGATAAGGCAAATGCCAAAGCGCCCTTGTAATCGGGCTTGCCATTCGGTTGGCGATGTATCGCAGGGGTTATGTGCAGTTCTCGTGGCACTTTATACCCGGCTATATGCTTGCGAGCTTCTTCCTGAACATTCTCAAGCGTCAGTTTCTTGTTATCCCGTGTTTCGATAACGGCGGTGACTTTACTGCCCCAGCGTTCATCCGGCGTGGCAACAACGAGGGCATCGTAGATATCCGGGTGTGCCTTGAGGGCCTGCTCGACTTCTTCGGGGAAGATTTTTTCTCCACCGGAATTGATGCAATTGGAGCCGCGACCAAAAACGGAAATACTCTGGCCATCTTCTTCAAGTTTGGCGGCGTCGCCGGTTAATAACCAGGTTTTTCCATCGACCGCAACAAAGGTTTTGGCTGTTTTGACAGGGTCATTGTAATAGCCTACAGGTCTGTGCCCGGCGCGTAAGAAGATACCGGTTTCTCCGTGTTTTGCTTGCCTCCTCGGTGTTTCATCTTCGATGATAACACTCATGCATTGACTTTTGGGTACATTCGCCAATCCGCCTTCTGTTTTTTTCAGGCCGCTG
>JAGRJA010000163.1 GCA_020443005.1 Pseudomonadales bacterium | reverse complement strand
GATAGGCGGCCCCCAGATAAGTTGTTGTTCAACCGGCGTGGTTGTATCGAGGTCGCTGACCAAAACAGCCAGTCTTCTTGGTGTTGAAAAACTTGTGGCGTTTGAAAAATTCACCCTGGCGAGCTGAAGTTTTTTTGTGATGCCGTCCAAAAATGCGGCTTCCAGTTCTTTAAGGGATTTGGGGGGCAGTTCTTCACAACCAATTTCAACCAAAAAATCTGCAGTCATTATTTTTGTTCTCCGGCAGTTGAGTTGTTCACAGATGCCATGACTTCTTCCCGAAGTGAATCCGGAGCCAACGGAAAGCCCAGTTTCAGTCGGGCATCGAAATAACTTTGAGCGACACTTCTGGCCAATGTTCTGACACGAAGAATAAATCGCTGCCGTTCGGTGACAGAAATGGCGTGTCTGGCGTCGAGCAAATTAAAGGCATGAGACGCTTTCATGACCATTTCGTAGGCAGGAAGAGGGAGCCCCTTTTCCATCAGTTTGACCGATTCGCGTTCACACACATCAAAGGTCAGAAAAAGGTGATCCGTGTCGGCCTCTTCAAAGTTGAAGTGCGACATCTCGACCTCATTTTGATGAAAGACATCGCCGTAAGTAACAAGCCCGCCCTTGCTGTCTCTGGTCCAGACAAGATCAAAAATAGAGTCAACATTTTGCAGGTACATGGCGATGCGCTCAAGGCCGTAGGTGATCTCGCCCGTTACCGGATAACACTCCAGCCCGCCTACTTGTTGGAAATAGGTAAATTGAGTGACCTCCATGCCGTTCAGCCAGACTTCCCAACCAAGACCCCATGCACCCAGTGTTGGTGATTCCCAGTTATCCTCGACAAAACGGATATCGTGTACCGAGGGGTCAATACCCAGCTCCAAAAGAGAGTCCAGATAAAGTTGTTGGATATTTTCAGGGGAAGGTTTCAGCATGACCTGAAACTGGTAATAGTGTTGAAGCCTGTTTGGATTTTCTCCGTAACGCCCATCGGTAGGTCGACGACAAGGTTGTACATAAGCGGCATTCCAGGTTTCGGGGCCGATCGCTCTTAAGAAAGTAGCGGGATGAAAGGTGCCTGCACCGACTTCCATATCGAGTGGCTGGAGAATGACACAACCCTGTTTGGCCCAGAATTGTTGCAAGGTAAAAACAAGACCCTGAAAGGTGGAAATATCAACCACATTTGAAGAAGTATTCACTGGTTTATCCTGTTGGCGCAATTGTTGACTGAATTGCAGAAGCGTTAAAAGGCGTGATTATACCGAGTTAGTATGACTAAAACAGGCTAAAAATTGGCGAGCTTGGGAAGCAAAATAGACCTACTTGGCAGATTTGAAAAAAACGAAAGCTTTGGGGTTCGCATTAGGATAAAAGATGTACTATATTTGAGCTCTCTGTCTCAGGGTTCCGGGGCGGTCAGGAAGGGTGTCGGGTGTTGCATAGCGGGGGCTATGAACTGTTTCTCAGAAACAACACCTATTTATCAGAAAACAAGGTAAGACTATGTCAGAAGAAGATGTGATTGATGACGAAATCCTTGAGATTTTTGTAGAAGAAGCGGCTGAAGTGCTTGAGACAATCAACGAGTTTTTTCCGCAGTGGCGTGAGAACCCGGATGATGGGGATTCAAGGGTAGAGGTGCGTCGAGCGTTTCATACGCTAAAGGGAAGTGGACGCATGGTTCGTGCCACAGAGGTGGCTGAGCTTGCCTGGTCAATAGAAAATATGATGAACAGGATTATCGATGGTTCGATACAGACCTCTGAGAACCTGTTCAAGCTGATTGCCAAAGTGGTAGAAATACTGCCGGGTATGGTGAAGCTGTTTGAGGAGAAAAAGCCACAGGTTTTGAATGTAGAACCTTTGATGGAGGCAGCAGAAAACTTTTCAGAGGGCGGGCAGCCTGACATTGCCGATTTGTCTGTATCGGCACAAACGACAACTACCGTTGCACCGGTTGCAGCGGCTTCCACAGAGGAGGATGATATGGACGCAGCCTTTAAGGCCGAAGTTTCAGAAAAACTGGACGAACTTGCCAGAACAGTTCAGCAGCTCTCCTTGTCAATCAAGGGGCTTAATGGTGAGTTGCCCAATATCAAAACCAAGATCAGGGATCTTGAAGCCAGACCGCAATCCTCACCCGTTAATGCTGCCGGCCTTTCCAAGGATACGCTGGCAAACAAGCAGGAAATTGCAAAGCTTGGTACCCAGCTTCAGAACGAGCTGAAGAAAGTGCACGATGAAATTCATCGGGTTCAGCATTCTTTGCATCTCGAGATGGACAACAATAGCAAAAAACTTAACCTTGTCAGTTCGGAAATGTCGAAAAATCTGGAGCAGGCCCGTTCACAAGGTGGAGATATGAAAAATGAAATCAAGACATGGGCTATTGGTTCGGCTGTAGTGATGGGGCTTATTGCGATTGCGATATCCAGCTTTTTATAGAGCTGCTCAATCCAAACAAAAAGCCGGTGTGGTTTTCATACCGGCTTTTTTGTATCTAATAAATAATTGAAACGCTAGCAAGGGCCGTTCTATGGTGAAGTCTGAAAAGCAAAAAGTTATCGAGCTTTTAAGGAAATCAGAAATAGAGTCGGTATTAATCGACTATGCACAAGCGTGTGACCAGCGGGCTTGGGCATCTTTTGATCGCATTTTTGCAGAGGATGTTTGTGTCGATTACGGCGGTGAATACCAATTATCTGGTCGGGAAGCTGTTGTTTCGATGATAAAGAGTTTGCTGG
>JAGRJA010000162.1 GCA_020443005.1 Pseudomonadales bacterium | reverse complement strand
TGCCTCTACTGACAGCGGCATCAGCAGTGATGATCTTTCTTCCCCTGACGCCTCTTCTGACAACACACTGGTCAGCGAGCAGGCGCTCGCTGCCATGGGCAACATTGTCTACTTTGATTTTGATGAAGCAACCATTCGTCCCGATGCCCGTGATATCCTGCTGGTTCACGCTGCCTACCTCAAACAGACTGGCAAACAGGTTACGCTTGAAGGTCATGCCGACGAACGCGGAACTCGCGAGTACAATATGGCATTGGGTGAACGCCGCGCGAAAGCTGTTCGTGACTTCCTGGTAATTCAGGGTGTCAACCGTTCACAACTCGGGGTTGTCAGCTTCGGTGAAGAGCGTCCTGCTGCTTATGCCAGCAACCCGACAGCCTGGGCCAAAAACCGTCGCGTTGAAATTCGATAACTGAAAGTTCTTCAACCGGAAACCTCGAAGGTATTTTCTTGAAATACAGACTTTTGACCAAAATCCGGGGAGGCCTGCTTTTGCTGCTTCCCCAATTTGTGTTCGCCCAGGCACCGGTCGTTGAACTTCACAACGCCCAGAAATCAACAACCAATGAACAACAAAAGGCTGAGAAACAGCTTGAAAATACTGTTTCCTTTGAAAACAGCATTGTTAAAGACATCGTTGTCGAAGAGGATATCGTGGACATGTCCGCGCCGGTCGCCGTACAGAGCGCCAATGAGTCCAGCACTCTGTCCAGACCGCTTGTCGAAACTGATTCCGCAGACACCTCCTCTGAACTTTTTTACCAGCTTCAACAATTGCAACAGGAAGTTCTCGAGCTGAGAGGCATCGTCGAACAACAGGGTTTCGAACTGCGAAAACTCAAACAGCAAAGGCTCGATGACTACATTGATCTCGACCGGAGAATCGGCTCATTGTCTGCAGCTACCCGAACAACGAATAACCGCCTGCCACCTTCAGGTGGCATATCTTCAGACACAGGCAACTCAGCCCCCGGACCCGCAACATCACCTGCCACAAACAGCAATCCGGCCGATATCACCATGGTCACCAATACCGCTGATGAACAGGACAGCTACGACAATGCCTACGGCTTTCTGAAACAACGAAAGGTCGATGAAGCCATGGCGGCTTTCACAACGCATTTGGAGCGATTTCCAAACGGCGACTATGCAGCAAATGCACTTTACTGGCTTGGTGAACTTTATATTCTGAAAAATGAAATCGATAAGGCCGAATTGCAATTCAGGAACCTTCTGGAGCGCTTTCCTGACCACAGAAAAGCAGATGATGCCCGATTCAAACTCGCCAAGGTTTATTTTCAGCAGGGTAAACTCGATGCCTCAAAAGAGCTGCTCGAGCAACTCTCCAGCGAAGACAGTGAGGTTTCGCGTCTGGCCAAAAACTTTTTGCAAAGCAATTTTTAATGCAGCCAACCATTGCGTCAAGCAAGGAAAACACCTTGCGTATCACCGAGATTTTTTACTCATTGCAAGGCGAAAGTACATCGAGCGGTTTACCAACCCTGTTTATCCGGCTAACAGGATGCCCGCTAAGATGCCATTACTGTGATACCGCTTACGCTTTCCAGGGGGGGGAGCAAATCGAGCTTCACAACCTTCTTCTGGCAGTTCAGCAATATGAACCACAAAATATTTGTGTGACCGGTGGTGAACCACTTGCCCAGCCAAACTGCCTGCCGCTGCTCTCACGCCTATGCGACAATCATTATCCGGTTTCTCTGGAAACCAGTGGCGCTCTGGACATCAGTCAGGTAGATCAGAGAGTCAGAATCATTCTCGACCTGAAAACGCCCGGCTCTGGCGAAGCGGACAAAAACCTTTTAGACAACCTTGAACACCTGAAGGCTATCGATGAAATCAAATTTGTGATCTGTGACAAAAATGATTACAACTGGGCTAAAGCGCTTTTGCAGACAAAGGAATTGTCCAAAAAGGTAGCCGCTGTGCTCTTTTCACCCTGCAAAGACACAATTGCAGCTGCTGACCTGGCCAACTGGATCTTACAGGACAACCTTCCTGTGCGTTTTCAACTGCAGTTACACAAACAGATATGGGGCGATACACCCGGTGTATAAACCATGAATACAACAACCCTAAAAAAAGCTGTGGTACTGGTTTCAGGAGGGCTTGATTCTGCAACCGCTCTTGCCATGGCACAAGAAGCCGGTTACGCCTGTTACACACTGGCATTTGACTATGGGCAAAGACACCGTTCCGAACTGCTTGCCGGCCAGCAATTATCTGCCTCAATGAACGCCATCGAACACAAGGTTGTTCACCTTGACCTCAACCTGATCGGCGGCTCGGCGCTGACCGATAACAGCATTGCCGTACCCGAGCATGAAACCGAAGGAATCCCCGTGACCTATGTTCCAGCCCGGAACACAATTTTTTTGTCCATTGCTTTAGGCTGGGCGGAAGTATTGGGTGCGAGAGATTTGTTCATTGGTGTCAATGCTGTTGATTATTCCGGCTACCCCGATTGCAGGCCCGAGTACATCGCGGCCTATGAAAAAATGGCCAATCTGGCAACACGGGCTGCCGTTGAAGGTCATCCAATCCACATCCATACACCACTTTTATCGATGAGCAAAGCAGAAATCATCAAAAGAGGTATTCAGCTAGGCATTGATTACAGTTTGACGGTTTCGTGCTATCAGGCAAACGAGCAGGGCGAGGCTTGTGGAAAATGTGACAGTTGCCGGCTCAGAAAGCAAGGCTTCAGAGAAGCCGGCATTGAAGATGTCACCCGCTACAACCCTGAGCAACCTGTTTTTTGACGGGTAAAAACTACGGTATTTTCCTGCTTCAAGACTTGTTTTTTTCAGTTAAATCGTTACTATATGCGCCTCCCATAAAGGGGTAAGGGTCGTTAGCTCAGTTGGTAGAGCAGTTGGCTTTTAACCAATTGGTCGCTGGTTCGAATCCAGCACGACCCACCAGACACAAAAAAGCCACCTTTCCGGTGGCTTTTTTTTGGAGGCATGCTTTTTGCTATTACTCTGTGCCTGCACTCACGGGTTTCTTGACGCGTATATTCAGTTCCTTCAATTGCTGGGCACTGACCTCGCCTGGCGCATTGGTCATCACACAGGCAGCGGATTGTGTTTTCGGGAAGGCTATAACATCGCGAATTGAACTGGCCCCCAACATCAACATCACCAGACGATCAAGCCCGAATGCAAGCCCGCCATGCGGAGGACATCCATATTTCAATGCGTCAAGCAAAAACCCGAACTTTTCCTGGGCAGCCGCTTCATCAATGCCCAGTAGTCTGAAAACAGCCTGTTGCATATCCTGTTTGTGGATACGAACGGAGCCGCCACCAAGCTCTGTTCCGTTCAACACCATGTCATAGGCACGGGACAAAGCTGCACCGGGGTTGTTTGCCAATTCATCGACGCTACAGGATGGCTGTGTAAAAGGATGATGCAGAGAGTTCCAGTTACCTTCGGCATCTTTCTCAAACATGGGGAAATCCACGACCCACAGCGGCGCCCATTCACAGGTATAGAGATTTAAATCTGCGCCGAGCTTGTTACGAAGCGCGCCAAGTGCTTCATTGACGATTTTGGCCTTGTCCGCACCAAAGAAAATCAGATCCCCGTTTTCAGCACCCACCCGCTCCAACAGTTTCTCTCGTACACTCAAGGGCAGGAATTTAACGATCGGAGATTGCAGGCCTTCATCCAGGTCACTCTTGTCATTTACCTTGATATAGGCAAGACCTCTGGCACCGTAAATCGAAACATATTTTGTATAATCATCAATCTGTTTCCGTGTCAGCTTGTCATTACCGCCCGGAATTTTCATGGCAGCCACCCGGCCCTCAGGGTCTGTTGCCGGCCCGGAAAAAACCTTGAACTCCACTTCTTTCATCAAATCCTTGACCTCGACAAGCTCAAGCGGAATTCGCAAGTCGGGACGATCTATACCAAAGCGCTCCATCGCCTCATGCCAGGCCATACGCGGAAACTTCTCAAATTTCACACCAAGAAGCTGATCGAATAACTGTGTAACCATTTCTTCAGTGACAGACATGATCTGGTTTTCATCCATGAATGAAACCTCCAGGTCAATCTGCGTGAATTCAGGCTGACGATCCGCACGAAGATCTTCGTCCCGAAAACATTTGGTGATCTGATAGTAGCGATCCATGCCCGCTACCATCAACAATTGCTTGAAGAGCTGGGGTGATTGCGGCAGGGCAAAAAACTTGCCTTCATGCGTTCTGCTTGGAACCAGATAATCTCTGGCGCCTTCAGGCGTTTCTCGCGTGAGGATTGGCGTTTCAACATCAACAAAATCATGGCTGTCGAGAAAACTGCGAATTACGCTGGTCACCTTCGACCGGAAACGCAGATTTTTTGCCATTTCAGGTCGACGCAAATCAAGATATCGATAACGCAGACGCACATCCTCACCCACCTGGGTGTGGGCATCGAGCTGGAATGGCGGTGTTTCCGAAGCATTCAGTATCTCCAGATTCAGCCCATAAACTTCAATTTCCCCGGTCGCCATTTCCCGGTTCACTGTTTCCGGGCTTCGGGCTCTTACACGACCTGTTACCTTCAATACATATTCACTTCTTACACGGTCAGCCAGCTGGAAATACTCACCTGCATCCGGATCAAAGACAACCTGAACAATACCTTCCCTGTCACGCAGATCGATAAAAATGACGCCACCATGATCCCGTCGACGATCAGCCCAGCCACACAAGGTCACTTCCTGATCAATGTGGGTCGTATTCAAAGTTCCGCAAAAATGGCTGCGCATAGTAGTTTCCTGTTTGAAAGAGTATTAGGTTGTCGCCGTAACAGCTGCAGTTGAATTTGACTCGGCACTTTTTGATGGAATGCCTTGTTTATCTGCACTGCCCGAACTCGTATCAGGCGAAGCCTGCTCACCGGCGAGATTTTTTTTCGCCCCTGTTTTGAAGTCTGTTTCATACCACCCGGTCCCGCTGAGACGAAAACCGGCTGCAGACACTTTCTTCTGCAGCATGGATTCCCCACAGGCAGGACACTCAGTTAACGGAGCATCACTGAATTTTTGCAAGGCTTCATGCAATTCACCACAGGCTGCACATTTGTATTCATAGATTGGCATGGTAAGCACCCTCCTATACACAAAAAATAGCCCGGCATTATATAACGAGCTTGCAACAAAGGCATCAATATCCCCGGTTAAATTCAATTTTACGAATCTCATTTTGAACCACTGCCAATGAGATATCATCAAATCTTGTACCCGCAGCCACCCTCTTCCATTTCAGCGCGAGAATTATCGGCAAGGGCTCACCACCAACACCCCCAAAAATCCCGGATGGAAAAGCAAGCATAATGAAAACCCCGTTAAACCTTCAGCAAAAAAACACCGGAAGCCGAGGGCACCTGCCTCCACTCAACACGAATGCATTAGACACGATAAAAATCATGAAACACTATAAAAAAAGGGAAAAAGACGGATTTTTATCAAGAATGCACTTAATAATTCTTGCAGCAGTTATTTTTATACTATATATATAGCATATCCGTGATAGTGCTGTCGGTTTACACTGTTTTTTACGGGTTAAATGCACAAGACGCTACCATGTTGTATTCGTAACGACGCGTGTTTAATCAACTTCCACTGACTAAAGGAATCGTTATGGCCGCCAAGAAAAAAGCCGCTAAAAAAGCTCCCGCCAAGAAAGCACCTGCTAAAAAAGCTCCCGCTAAAGCAGTCGCTAAAAAGGCACCCGCGAAAAAAGCACCTGCTAAAAAAGCTCCCGCTAAAGCAGCTGCTAAAGCCCCAGCTATCAAAACCCGCTTCAGCAAAACACAAATTCTGACAACAATCTCCGAGAACACCGGATTGACCAGAAAGCAGGTTAGCGCTGTAATGGATGAACTGGAAACACTGGTAGGTCGTCATATCAGCAAGAATGGTGCAGGCGAATTCATTCTGCCCGGCCTGCTGAAAATCATGACCGTCAAAAAACCGGCTCGCAAGGCTCGCAAAGGCATCAATCCATTTACGGGTGAAGAAACCACCTTCAAGGCAAAGCCAGCCAGTATTGCAGTAAAAATCAGACCACTGAAAAAAGTAAAGGAAATGGCTACCAGCTAAATTTTCCCGATCAAACCAAAAACCGGGTTTCTGCCCGGTTTTTTTATGCCCGAATTTTCAACAGAAACTCCCTTTTAATACAGTCAACAGCTACAATTGCGCTTTTTCTGATTTGCACAAAAGGAAAACAAACATGCGTGCCAGCCGTTTTCTTATCGCCACCTTGAAAGAAACTCCCTCAGATGCCGAAGTTATCAGCCATCAATTAATGCTGCGAGCCGGCATGGTGCGAAAAATGGCATCAGGGCTTTATAACTGGCTCCCGATGGGTCTGCGGGTTTTACGCAAGGTCGAACAGATTGTAAGGGAAGAAATGAATCGTGCCGGTGCCCAGGAATTACTGATGCCGGTGGTTCAACCCGCTGAACTCTGGCAGGAATCAGGACGATGGGAGCAATACGGTCCGGAATTACTGCGCATTCACGACCGTCACAAGCGAGAATTTTGCCTTGGACCTACTCACGAAGAAGTTATCACCGATCTGATTCGCAATGAACTAAAAAGCTATCGCCAGCTGCCTGCCAATTTTTACCAGATTCAAACAAAGTTTCGCGATGAGATTCGTCCTCGTTTTGGCATCATGCGTTCTCGGGAATTCCTGATGAAAGACGCCTACTCTTTTCATCTCTCGCAAGAATCCCTACAAAAAACCTACGACGATATGTTTGAAGCTTACAACAGAATATTTACTCGTCTCGGTCTTGAGTTTCGTCCTGTCATTGCTGACACGGGCTCGATTGGCGGTAGCAATTCCCATGAGTTTCATGTTCTTGCCAGTTCCGGTGAAGACGCCATCGCCTTCAGTTCCAATAGCGGTTACGCCGCCAATATCGAAAAAGCAGAGGCACTTTCTCCGACAAATGAACGCCTTGCCCCGACACAAACCCTGCAGGAAATTGCTACACCAAATGCTCATACGATTGAACAGCTCTGTCAATTATTGGGCATCACAGCCGAGCAAACAATCAAAACACTGTTAGTACTGGGTGAAAATGAGGATAAACAGGAGGGCGTCATTGCGCTGATTCTCCGTGGTGATCACCAGCTAAACGAAATAAAAGCCGAACATCTCTCTGGCGTAAAATCGCCTCTGCAATTTGCCAGTGAAGAACTCATCAAAAAATATTGCGGTTGCTCTGCCGGTTCAATTGGCCCTGTTGGCCTTGATCTCAAGATTATCGTGGACCGTTCAGCCGCAAACCTGTCCGACTTTGTCTGCGGGGCAAACAGAGACGGTTTTCACCTCAAAGGTGTCAACTGGGAGCGTGATTTGCCGATGCCAAGAATAGAGGATATTCGCAATGTCGTTGAAGGAGACCCCAGCCCCTGCGGCAAGGGTAAACTGATCATTCGAAGAGGCATCGAAGTCGGACACATATTCCAGCTTGGCACAAAATACTCCGAAGCCATGAATGCATCGGTACTGAATGAGGAAGGCCGGGAACAAATCATGACCATGGGTTGCTATGGTATTGGTGTAAGTCGCGTTGTTGCAGCTGCAATCGAGCAGAATCATGATGAAAAAGGCATTATATGGCCTGAAAACATTGCCCCTTTCCAATTGGCTCTGATTCCTGTCAACCTCCACAAATCCGATAAACTCAAATTATTTTGCGAAAACCTTTATCTTGAATTACAAAAACATCATATTGATGTGTTGTTTATGGATGAAGAGAAAGCCAGACTCGGTGGCATGCTTGCAGATGTTGAGCTAATTGGCATTCCTCATCGACTGGTGATAGGTGATAAGGGTTTATCCCAGAATCAGGTTGAATACCGGCATCGACGCGACGACGAAAACAGCCTCTTGCCAACTGACAACCTGATTGAAACGCTACTGGCAAAGCTGGCCTAAATCGGTGTAAATGCTTATTATCCGGATATGAAAAAAATTCGCTCATTTTTTTTTATGTTATCGGCAGGGTGTCTGCTGCTTTCCCTACCGGCGTTTGCCACGGAAGCCTTCCGGAATACCATGAGTAACAACACGGCTGTCGATACCCTGCCCGACAGCGCTCAAGCAGCCATTGCCTTTCACGAAAGTATTGACCCCGAACTGCTCGATTCTCTCAGGGAAGCCGTAAACAATACCAATGAAGATTTTATGGAAAGGTATGATGCCGAGGTCTGGATGTTGGCCATGTCTTCAAGACTCGAGCGTTATGTCAAAAACCCCGACGAGCGAATGCAAATTCTTACGCTTGTAAGAAAAGAAGCCTTGCGCGCCGACCTGCAACCCGAACTGGTACTGGCCCTGATAGAAGTGGAAAGTCATTTTGACCGTTTTGCGGTATCAAGGGTTGGCGCTCAGGGCGTAATGCAAGTGATGCCCTTCTGGAAAAAAGAACTGGGGCGCGAGGAAGACAACCTGACCGTGCTGACAACAAACCTGCGTTACGGATGCACTATTCTCAAACATTACCTCGACAAGGAGAAAGGGGATATTCGGCGCGCCCTTGCTCGCTACAATGGCAGTTTGGGAAAGGACTGGTACCCGGAAAGAGTTTTCACCGCTTACCGCAAAAACTGGAAGGGTGGCCAGATCTAGCTCAATGCATCTTCCTTACACTGAAAAGCGCGCTCTCCAGTGACTGAAGCGTTTGTGGGCCTTTGAGTATCACCTGCTGACGGTTGTCCAAAGACAAAAACACTGTCGTTGGTAAAACCTCAACCCCCGGATACCCCAATCTATCTGCCAGGTCTCGCTGACTCAATGGGAATTCGATACCCATTTTGGCCGCCTGATCCATCAATGGTTGTTCTGCAAGGCCATCATAATTAACCCCGACCAGAAAAACCCTGTCTCGATGCACCGCGTAGAAATGGTTCAACGCAGGAATCTCTTCAACACAGGGTTTGCACCATTCCGCCCAATAATTAATAACCAGCACTTTTTCCTTGAGTAAGCCGGTATCGACAACCTGCCCCCCAACGATTGTAAACAAGGGCTCGCTCTTTTCTACTTCGCAAGACGACAGCAAAAACAACACAAAAAACAGCGACGCGGACAAAACAGAGCGCATGAGGTTTATTCCGCAGCCCCCTTCTGTCGATCAAAAAAAGAGGCGACAGGTTGCCCAAGAACATTTTCACTGTGTAATTGTACTTTGTGCAATCGGGCGCTTAAAAACTGATCGCACTCCTCGTTTTCAAGGTCTGCCGTTAAGCGGAGAGGCGTCGCCGTGTATTCAGCACCAAACAGTTGCACAAGCTCCCATAATGAAAAAGTATGTAAATCCCTGACAAGCACATACTCCCCCTCACCTACACATCCCATAATCTGGTGATCAATCAGCATATCCCTAAGGCGCTGCCAACGATCTATACCCAGTGAACCCACAGCCATGCGCCTGCCCCGAATAGCATCCGAAGCCTTCAGGGGAACACCCTGTTGTTGCTTTTCCCACAGAATTTTCAGCAAGGCAAAAGTCATAATCAAGTCACTGTAATCTGCGCCGATACGAATCCGGAACACAGAAAAACAGCGCACAAGCACAGCACCGGAAAGCACAATCATCCAACTGACAAATAGCCAGATAAGAAAAAGAGGAACAGCCGCAAAGGTGCCATATATCAGGGTGTAAGACGATTTAGCCATCAACAGGCCAAAAAGCTTTTTCGCAATCTCGAAAATCAGGCTGGCAATAATGGCACCAATCAAACCATGCTTGAGGGAAACCCGGCAATTGGGTACAGCGACATATAACAAACAAAAAGCCAGCGTCGTCAAAAACCAGGGTAAAACTCTCAACATTGGGCCAACCAGACGATCACCACCTATCGTCGTAAAAAGTTCAAGCGACATCAAATAAGTGCTCATCATCAAACCGGCACCAACAAGCAAGGGACCGAGACTGAGCACAGCCCAATACAACAAAAAACTCGCGAGCCCCTTGCGATTCTGTTTTACATCCCAAATACCGTTCATTGTTTTTTCGATGGTTTTCAGCATCATGAATGCAGTAACAATCAGAATCCCGATACCGACGCTGGTCAGGTTTCGCGCCTGACTTGAAAAATCAGAAAGATAATCCTGAATCGCGCTGCCTGCATCGGGCACAAAATATTCAAACACAAGATTCTGGATTCGGTCTTCCATGCCATTGAAGGCGGGAATCATTGAAAAAAATGAATAACTGACAGTCATCATTGGTACGAGCGCAAAAAGGCTTGTATAAGTCAGTGCCGCCGCACTCTGTTGACATTTATCAGCAACAATGCGGTTGATGAAAAAACGGATAAAGCGAACAAATTCTTTCAGATATGAGAGCATATCAAGCATTTCCTTTTCGCAGGCTACAAAAACAGCCCTGAGGCTATCTGCCCGAGGCAAATAATCGGCTTCATTTTCGCTTAAAGCTCCGATATTTTCCTATTGACTGTTAGAATTATAACTTATTACTTCTTGCGATACAGAAAGATGGCGAAGCAACCTTCCTACCATAGCCTTCAGCTTTTCAGCGGGCGCCTTACCCTGACGCTCTATGCCTTGCTGCTTGCCGTGATTTCGTTCTCTGTACCACTCAGAGAAACCGCCTCTGTTACCTTGTGGGCCTTTCAGGTAATACCCCTTCTACTGTTCCTGCCCGGCATGCTGAAGAAAAACTGGCGAACCTACATCTGGTTATGCTTCATTTTATTGCTGTATTTCCTGGTTTCTGTGCTGAATATTTTTTCGCCGACAGTATTGATAACAGACTATGTGGAGCTCGCCCTGATTTGCAGTTTATTTATCACTGCGATGCTTTTCTGTCGTTGGCGACAACGCTACCTGAAATGTGAGTGCCCGGCACAATAATCACGAGCCGGCATTTACAGACCAAGCACTGCTTTCACAAAAGGCACCGTCAGCTTTCTTTGCTCAGACATGGATTGCTTATCGAGCCTTTCCAATTGCAAAAAAAGCTCATCCATGTCCCTTTGAGCGCGGTGCAGGATGTACTGGGCAACTTCCTCCCCCATCTCCAGCCCCCTTGCCCTGGCTCTTGCAATCAAGGCCATTTTCTTTTCTTCATCACTTAGCGGCATCATTCGATAAACAACACCCCACCCCATGCGCGAACTCAAATCCGGCAAATGACTACCAAGTTCCCGTGGAGGGCAATTTGCCGAAACCAGCATACGGCATTTTTTATCCCTGAGCCTGTTATACAAATGAAACATGGCTTCATCCCAGCCCGGTTGCCCCATAACAAGATGTATTCCATCGAGGCAAACCATATCAAGTTGTTCAAGGCCATCAAGCAACTCGTCCGGCGCGTAGCCAACCAGATCTTCGAGCGGCAAATATTGGGATGAGAGGTTGTTTTCACTGGCCGCATGACAGGCTGCTTGCATTAAATGACTGATGCCGCTCCCTTCATTGCCCCATAAAAACAGGAAGCGTTCGTTATTATCAAGAACGAGATTTTTGACAGCCTGCAATACCTGATAATTTGCCGAAGACTCTGGTGAAAAAAAGTTTTCGAATGTTGCTTCATCATTCAGATAAACATTCAGCGCGAGTTGTTCTGGAGTAAACATGGCCATGGAGAAGCTGCTTTATACCTCGTCAAAACTATTTTAAAGGCACAGTTTAACGATAGCGGGGAAAAGAAAAAAGCAGGCGCAAGTAAAACTTTGCCAGAATAGTCAAGGTGCTGACTGCTTCGCTAATAGTCGCCGGAAGAAGGTTTGTAACGATAGGCCAGCAGACT
>JAGRJA010000161.1 GCA_020443005.1 Pseudomonadales bacterium | reverse complement strand
CCGATATGCGCCGGCAACAACGCCTGACAAAATCGAAGATGATATCAAGGTGGCACTGGCATCATCCGGATAATGTTTTTTGGGTTTGGTAGTATTTACCACGCAAAGCCCGCTATTTTCCCCATTCCATACCGTTTCTTTGTCATGTCCGTGCATCAGCGGTTTTCTGCCCTGTTTTTTCTGTCTGTGATTTCGTACACGGCGCCAATTTGCGTATAATAGCCGGCTTCAATTTTCCTATGGTCTTGTCATGACGGTCAGAACTCGTATTGCGCCTTCTCCCACAGGTGACCCCCATGTCGGAACAGCCTATATTGCCTTGTTCAATCTTTGTTTTGCCCGCCAGCATCAAGGCCAGTTTGTTCTTCGTATAGAGGACACCGATCAGGCACGCAGCACCGACGATTCTGAAAAAATGATTCTCGATTCCCTGAAATGGTTGGGGCTTGAATGGGATGAAGGCCCGGATGTAGGGGGCGCTTATGGACCTTACCGGCAAAGTGAACGAATGGATATTTATGCCGGCTATGCTGAACAACTGGTTGAAAGGGGATACGCTTTCAAATGTTATCGTACGCCTGAGGAGCTGGATAACATTCGCGAGGCCAAAAAACAAAACGGTGACCTCTCGGCACTGAACGAAAATGATCTGAAGCTCGATGATAGGGAAACACAAAACAGAGTAGCCGCAGGGCAGCTTCCGGTGATTCGCCTCAAAGTGCCTGAACGGGGCGTATGCCGCTTCAAAGACGGCTTGCGTGGTGAAATTGAAATTGAATGGTCCCGTGTAGATGCACAAATTTTGCTTAAAACGGATGGTATGCCGACCTATCATCTGGCCAATGTTGTCGATGACCATTTGATGAAAATCACCCATGTGCTGCGTGGCGAAGAATGGATCAATTCAGCACCGAAACATCAACTACTTTATGAGTATTTTGGCTGGGAAATGCCGGCGCTTATCCACTTGCCTTTATTGCGCAACCCGGACAAAAGCAAGTTGTCAAAAAGAAAAAACCCAACCAGTATTCTGTTTTATAAAAAAATGGGGTTTTTACCTGAAGCATTGGTGAACTATCTCGGCAGAATGGGGTGGTCCATGCCGGATGAACGGGAAAAATTTACTTTACAGGAAATGCTGGCACATTTTGATATTTCGCGCGTGTCTTTGGGTGGGCCTGTTTTCGATGTGGAAAAACTACGGTGGCTTAATGCCTGCTGGATACGCGAAGAGCTGGATACGGTTCAACTCGCTGAAAAACTCAGGGCGTGGGCCTTTAGCGAAGAAAATATTTTGCCGGTCCTTTCGCAGTTACATCAGCGTATTGAAGTATTGAGTGATGTTGCTCCACAAGCCGCTTTTATGTTTTCAGGCCTTCTTGATCTTCAGGAACAGGATTTTCTGAGCGCCAGTCGTCAGGAAAGGGATGAGCTGCTAACTCACCTTCAGTTTACGCTGTGGCGACTTGAAGCCTTGCGACACTGGACCCGAGAAACAATCTTCTCTGAAATCAAACAACTCTCCGAGTCATTGCAGATCAAGCTCAAGGATTTTTTACCGCCCATATTTGTTGCAATAGCAGGCAGCACAGCCTCGTTTTCAGTGATGGATGCCATGGCCTTGTTGGGGCCGGATATGAGCAGGGCACGGTTGCGCCATGCCATAGAAGTTTTGGGAGGGGTTTCCAAAAAGCAGATGAAGCGCCTGGAAAAAGACTATCAGGCGTTGCAACAGGCCGTATTGCCGTAATCTGTCGCTCTCTGCCTTGACAGCTTGGATAGGGCTACTTACAATCGCGTCCTCTTTCGAGAGTGCCGGTTATACTTGAAAGCAAATGATCCTGCCGTAGCAGATCTAAAACAGATTACGGGGCTATAGCTTTAGTGAGCGTTAGCGGCGAAGACGCTTTAGGCTCACTTATGCACAGCCAGCTGGGACAGCTGAGCGGGCATGAAGTTGAATAGCAAATAATACTATGATCCTGCCGTAGCAGATCTAAAACAGATTACGGGGCTATAGCTCAGCTGGGAGAGCGCAACACTGGCAGTGTTGAGGTCTGCGGTTCGATCCCGCATAGCTCCACCAATTAAACCCCTTGTTATTAACAGGGGGTTTTTTCTTTCAGATAGATCATTCCATTTGATGTGCCTCCTTCTGGTTTTTTTCTTGATTTGGACTATCCCTGTTTTTATGAGAAAGTAACCTGTTGGTTTTCATGGAAGGCAGTATTTTGTCTGTAAAAAAGATACTTGATTTCGAAGTTGTGCGCTTTCTCGTTGCGGGCAGCCTGAATACAGGGTTGATGTATCTGTTGTATCTGCTACTGATATGGGCCGGACACAGTTACCCGCTCGCGCTGACAATGGATTATGTCGTGGGAATTCCTTTCAGCTATCTTTTACAGCGTTACTGGACATTTATGCCAAAAGGCAAGCTGCAAATGAGCTTCCTCAAGTATGTGCTGACTTATATTGGTGTTTTTGTCGGCAATATGGTCTTGTCGGTCATATTGATTGAAAGTGGAATGCTGGGGCCTGTTATTGGTCAGTTTGTCTCTTTGGCGCTGGTGATTGTGATGAGTTATCTGGTACAAAAGTTCTGGGTGTTCAGGAGTGCAGTTGACGGGAATGTCGACAGTCATACGATCGATCGATAGCAGAACAATAAAATGGAAAAAAACGAGTATCATGCTATGGCAGCGCTGGAGGAGAGCTTCTGGTGGTATCGTGCCCTGCATGACTTTGTGCTTTTTAATCTTGAGGTTGAGCTATCCGGAATAAAGAAACCTGTCATTGTTGATGCAGGCTGCGGTACGGGTGGGATGCTTGCCAAAATTGAAAAAAAACTTCCCGAGGCTGTTTTACTCGGGTTTGAATACGATACTTCCGCGCTATCTTATGCAGTCCAGAAAACACGAGCCGATTTGTTTAATGCCTCTGTCAATAGCTGGCCACTGGCGGATGACACCGTTGATCTGGTCGTAAGTATGGATGTGATGTATCACCAGAATGTTAACGAGCAACAGTTTCTTGGCGAGGTATTCAGATGCCTGAAACCGGGTGGTGTTTTGTTGATGAACCTGCCCGCCTTTAACTGGATGCGTTCTGCCCACGACCGCCAGGTGCATACAAGGAGTCGTTATACGACAGCTTCCGTAGAGCAACTGTTGACGGAGAGCGGCATCTTCTGTGAGTATGCGGGTTATCGCAACAGCCTGCTTTTTCCCTTGATGGTCATTCATCGTTTAACAGCAGGTCAAATAAAACAAAGCAGTGATGTGAGCGAGCCCAACAAATGGCTGAATACATTTTTTTACCAGATTAACCGCTTCGAACAGCTTCTCTGGAAAAGGGGTATACGATTGCCCTTTGGGGGTTCGGTGTGGGTGAAAGGAGTAAAACCGGAATGAAAAATCCTGATACAGGCCATTCGGCGGCCATAACTACCCCCGTATTGTCGGTTGTTGTACCGGTTTATAACGGTGCGGAGAGTGTCGGTGAGTTGGTTGCATTGCTGTCAGGTTTGAAGGTTGACGGCGGTATGGAGATCATACTGGTGAATGATTGCAGCCCGGATAACTCACTGTCAGTTTGCCATTCGTTGATGGAAACTACGAAAATCCCTCTGGTTGTTGTTAACCTTTCCAGAAATTTTGGGGAACATAATGCAGTGATGGCGGGGTATTCTGTAGCGCGAGGCGATTACATTATCAACATGGACGACGATTTGCAGAACCCTCCGGAAGAAGTGCTCAATCTGTTGAATTACACCCGTGAAAACGGTTTTGATGTTGTATATACCCGTTATGCAGCCAAGGAGCATGAGTCGTGGCGAAATCTTGGTAGCCGTTTTACCAACTGGTGTGCCGACCATTTGCTGGATAAACCCAAAGGGCTTTATCTTTCCAGTTTTCGTTGTGTGAGCGCGTTTGTTGCAAAGGAAGTATTAACCCATACCGGTCCTTTTCCCTATGTGGACGGTTTGATCATGCAGGTTACCCAGAATATTGGTTCATTGACGGTCGAACACTTGCCGAGAAAAACCGGCCAAAGTAACTATACCCTTGCCCGTTTGATGCGATTGTTTCTTTCAATGTTTTTGAATTTCTCGGTAATTCCTCTTCGCTTTGCGACGGCTTTTGGCTCACTGATTGCACTGGTAGGTATTCTGGCTTTCGGGTATGTGTTTCTGGAAGCCCTGTTTAGTGATACCCCCCAAGGCTGGGCATCTATTATGGCGGCCCTGTTACTGTTGTCCGGTGTGCAGCTAATCATGCTGGGTGTTATCGGCGAATATCTTGGCCGCATGTTTCTTACCACAAACCAGCGACCACAGTTTGTAGTAAGAGATGTGAAAAAGAATTTCTAGGGCTGGGTTTGTTAAAAAAGGAGGGGCAGAAAAACGGAATAGCAAGTTTTTGCGCTTG
>JAGRJA010000160.1 GCA_020443005.1 Pseudomonadales bacterium | reverse complement strand
TGGCGGTGGTGCCGGTATGCGTGCAGCGCTTCAACTCGCTCAATCTGGCTACAAAACGGCCGTTATTTCAAAAGTATTTCCCACCCGTTCACATACTGTGTCGGCCCAGGGTGGTATCACCTGTGCAATTGCGAGCGCAGATCCGAATGATGATTGGCGTTGGCACATGTATGACACTGTCAAGGGCTCGGATTACATTGGTGATCAGGCTGCAATTGAGTATATGTGTAGCGTAGGTCCAGAAGCTGTTTTTGAGCTCGAACATATGGGTTTGCCTTTTTCCAGAACGGAGGAAGGAAGGATTTATCAGCGTCCTTTCGGCGGGCAGTCAAAAGATTTCGGCAAGGGCGGGCAAGCGGCCAGAACATGTGCTGCCGCTGACAGGACTGGTCATGCTCTTCTCCACACCCTCTACCAGAATAACCTGAAGAACAAGACCGTTTTTCTCAATGAATGGTTTGCCGTTGATCTCGTCAAAAATCAGGATGGGGCAGTTGTGGGCGTCATAGCCATTTGTATGGAAACCGGCGAAACAGTTTACATCAAGTCCCGTGCTACAGTCTTCGCGACAGGTGGCGCAGGGCGAATATATGCATCAACGACAAATGCGCATATCAATACCGGTGACGGTGTCGGTATGGCACTGCGGGCCGGTTTTCCTGTTCAGGATATTGAAATGTGGCAATTTCACCCTACTGGTATTGCCGGTGCCGGTGTTCTGGTAACCGAGGGCTGTAGAGGTGAGGGCGGTTATCTCATCAACAAGGATGGCGAGCGTTTTATGGAACGCTATGCGCCAAACGCTAAAGATTTGGCGAGCAGGGATGTGGTGGCCCGCTCTATGGTACTTGAAATTCTTGATGGTAAAGGCTGTGGTCCTGATGGGGATCATGTCTTCCTGAAACTGGATCATCTTGGCGAAGAGGTGCTGGAATCACGGTTGCCCGGAATATGTGAACTCAGCAGAACCTTTGCTCATGTCGATCCTGTAAAAGCACCTATCCCTGTTGTTCCGACCTGTCATTATATGATGGGGGGTATACCGACAAATATTCATGGTCAGGCATTGACCATTGATGAAAATGGTCATGATAAAGTTATTGAGGGCTTATATGCCTGCGGTGAAGTGGCCTGTGTCTCTGTTCATGGCGCCAACCGTTTGGGTGGAAACTCATTGCTTGACCTGGTGGTTTTTGGTCGCGCATCGGGTCTGTTCATTGAAAAATCCTTGAGAGAGGGCATTGACCTTCGTGACGCGTCTTCGACTGACCTTGATCAGGCCATCTACCGCCTGCATAAGTTGAATGAAATCAATAACGGAGAAAAGGTAGCCGACCTTCGCAAAGAACTTCAGGGTATCATGCAAAATCACTTTGGCGTATTTCGTAAGGGTGAGTTTATGCAACAAGGCATTAAAAAACTGGAAGAACTTCGACCTCGTATTGAAAATTGCAGGCTTGATGATAAAAGCAATGCATTCAATACTGCCAGGTTTGAGGCTTTGGAGTTGCAAAACCTGTTTGAAGTAGCTGAAGCTACTGCCATTACCGCTGAATATCGTAAGGAAAGCCGCGGCGCGCATGCCCGCGATGATTTTCAGGAGAGGGATGACGAGAATTGGTTGTGTCACTCCATGTTTTTCCCAACGGATAAACGGGTTGGAAAACGCGCCGTGAATTTTGCTCCACAAACT
>JAGRJA010000013.1 GCA_020443005.1 Pseudomonadales bacterium | reverse complement strand
GGTCGCTGATCAGCGCCTTGTCGCCAAAACTTTTGCTCACATGGTCAAACTCGATCACCTTGTCGCCCAGTCGCGGGCCGGGCGGGATGTAGATTTCGTTGGTTTCGTTGCGCTCCTGGAATTCCCTTGAGCTCATCTCGTCAAAACGCTGGATACGTGCCTTGTTTTTGGCGTGGCGGCCTTTCGGGTTGGAGCGAACCCACTCCAGCTCGTGCTTGATGGCGCGCTGGTGGGCTGCCTCGGTGCGCTGCTCCTGTTGCAGGCGCTTCTCTTTCTGTTCCAGCCATGAGGAGTAGTTGCCCTCGTAGGGAATACCGTGACCGCGGTCGAGTTCCAGAATCCAGCCCGCAGCATTGTCGAGAAAGTAGCGATCGTGGGTGATGGCTACCACGGTGCCGGCATATTCCTGCAGGAAGTGTTCCAGCCAGGCTACCGATTCGGCATCGAGGTGGTTGGTGGGCTCGTCCAGCAACAGCATGTCCGGTTTGGAAAGCAGCAGGCGGCAGAGGGCGACGCGTCGACGCTCGCCACCGGAGAGTTTGGTGACATCGGCATCCCAGGGCGGCAGTCGCAGGGCGTCGGCAGCGACTTCCATGGTGTGCTCGATGTTGTGTGCATCCCAGGCCTGGATAATGTCTTCCAGCTGGGCCTGGCGTTTCGCCAGTGCATCGAAGTCGGCATCTTCTTCGGCATAGGCGGCATAAACGGTATCGAGCTCCTTCAGGGCATCAACAGCTTCACGCATGCCATCCTCGACATTGCCGCGCACATCCTTTTCCGGGTCGAGCTCCGGCTCCTGTTCGAGGTAGCCGATCTTGAGCTCGGGCATGGGGCGGGCTTCGCCGTTGTAGTCCTTGTCGATGCCGGCCATGATGCGCAGCAGTGAGGACTTGCCCGAACCGTTCAGCCCGAGCACACCGATCTTGGCGCCGGGGAAAAAGGAGAGGGAGATGTCCTTGAGGATTTCACGCTTGGGAGGAACCACCTTGCCAACGCGGTTCATGGTAAAAACATATTGGGCCATGTTTGCACTCTGGGGATATTGGTTAAATAATGGGCGCAAGTTACCCGAAGGCCGGATACGGTGCAAGCGGGATGCAAAAGATGTAAAAGGAGTCGTGTGGTGTTGGCAGCTTTCCTGTTTAACAGTTTGCTGGTGTCTGTTGCTGTGGTGATTCACTACGAGGTATTGCGCTACCTGAGTACGCTGGTGCCGCGCTTCACTATGCGCCATCGCCTGCGGGTGCTGATCTGTGTTTTTGGTGCGCTTTGCGGGCATGTGCTCGAAATCTGGTTGTTTGGCCTGGGGTATTTCCTGCTGTTGCATACCACGAATATGGCGGCATTTAGCGGTAATTTTGACAGCAGCCTGCTCGACTGTGTCTATTTTTCCTTTACTACCTATACCACACTGGGTTTTGGTGACATTGAACCCCTCGGTCTTGTTCGTTTTCTGGTTGGACTTGAGTCGCTCACCGGCCTGGTATTGATCACCTGGACGGCATCGTTTGTGTATATCGAGATGCGCAAGTTCTGGGGCGACAGTTGACAGCATGACCAGTCTTCTTCATCGGAAAGCGCCACTACGCGCTTTCCGGCACTTGCGGTAAACTAGCGCCCTTTTGTGATTTTTCCATTTGCCTCACCCAATAAGCGGAGCTACCCATGTTCAGTAAAACCATGACTATCGCCGATTTCGACCCCGATGTCTGGGCGTCCATACAGCATGAAGAACAGCGGCAGGAAGAACATATCGAGCTGATTGCCTCGGAGAATTATGCCAGTCCGCGGGTTATGGCTGCGCAAGGTTCTGTGCTGACCAACAAATACGCCGAGGGCTATCCGTTCAGGCGCTACTACGGTGGCTGCGAATATGTCGATCAGGTTGAGGTGATCGCGATTGAGCGTGTCAGGCAGCTGTTTGGTGCCGACTGGGCCAATGTACAGGCACACTCCGGTTCGCAGGCCAATGCGGCAGCCTATATGGCCATGATGGAGCCCGGCGAAACGGTGCTGGGCATGAGCCTGGCACACGGTGGTCACCTGACACATGGTGCCAGCGTTAATTTCTCCGGCAAGATCTATCATGCTGTGCAGTATGGTCTTGATGAAAAAACCGGCGAGATCGACTACGCACAGGTCGCCAGCCTAGCCCGAGAGCATAAACCGAAAATGATTGTGGCCGGTTTCTCGGCCTATTCCCGTATCGTGGATTGGGCGAAATTCCGTGAAATTGCCGATGAAACAGGTGCCTACCTGATGGTGGACATGGCGCATGTTGCCGGTCTGGTCGCCGCAGGGCTCTATCCTAATCCGGTGCCCTATGCCGATGTGGTGACATCCACCACACACAAGACACTGGGAGGCCCGCGTGGCGGCATCATCATCGGCAAGGCCAATGAGGCGCTGGAGAAAAAAATCAATTCGGCGGTGTTTCCCGGTGGGCAGGGCGGCCCATTGATGCATATCATTGCGGCCAAGGCGGTCTGTTTCAAGGAGGCGCTGTCGGATGACTACAAGGCCTATCAGCAGCGTGTGCTGGATAATGCCCGGGCTATGGTGGAAGTCTTCCTCTCCCGCGGCATCAACATTGTTTCCGGTGGTACCGATAACCATCTTTTCCTGGTTGACCTGATCGGTAAACCCTATACCGGCAAGGATGCGGATGCCGCACTGGGTGAAGCCAATATCACGGTAAATAAAAATGCGGTTCCCAACGACCCGCGTTCGCCGTTTGTCACCAGTGGTCTGCGTATCGGAACCCCCGCCGCTACCCGGCGCGGTTTTGGCGAAAATGAAGTGCGGGAGCTTGCCGGCTGGATCTGCGATGTGCTCGACAGCCTTGAGCAGGGCGCGTCAGCAACGGTCATTCCGGAAGTGCAGCGGAAAGTGCTTGATTTATGTAAGCGCTTCCCGGTTTACAAGTAATCCGGCTGATTTATACCCTGTTTCAAGCCGTCTTGGAGAGGCAGGGTTTTTTGATGCGAATACATGTTGTTCAAGTAAGACCACCACAGGGCAGTGCAACAGTAAAAGGAATTGCTTATAGATAACAGATGCCGTCATAACCATGAAACATTACGAAAATAATGCCATAAACCGCTTTTTTGCCAATATGGCTGTCTGGTCTTATGACCATCGCTGGATTGTTCTGTTCACCTCTCTATTCATGTTGTCTGGCAGTTTGTATCTTGCTGGCAAGGCGCGGGTCGACAACAGCTTTGAAAGTTATTTTGACAGCCACGATCCGGTGTACCTGGCTTTCCAGCAGTTCCGTGAAGATTTTGGTTCGGATGAAATTGGCCTGCTGGTTTATGAAGTGCCCGGCAAGGAGCACGGGCCCTTTGATGTCGATGTCATGCGGCGTATCGCCGAGCTGACCGAAGAACTGGAAGCACAGGTACCGTTTATCGATGAGGTTACCAGCCTCACCAATGCGGAATACATCGAAGGCGAGGAGGACGGTCTCAACATCCTCCGCTTGCTGGAAGAAATTCCGGATGATCAGCAGGCCCTGCTGGATATCCGCGAAAAATTTCTTTCCCGCAAAATGTATGTTGGCGGCCTTGTCAGTGCCGATGGCCGTTTTGCCTCGATTGTCATGGACATGCGCATATCGCAGACTGATCCGCTGGAACATCTCAAGCTGGATCCGCAGGGCGGCGATGACCAGGATAACCTCTACCCGCAACCGACCTACCGGGCCATTGAAGCCATCATTGACCAGCCGAAGTACAGCGACATCCGTTTCTATCATTCCGGCGATGTCGCGCTGAACTACATCTCCAATACCCTGATCATGTCCGAGATGGGGCGGGTTGGCATCTATGGTGCTATCGTCGTCAGTCTTTTGCTGTTGCTGTTTTTCGGTTTGCGGCCGATCGGTGTTTATGGTCCGATGCTGATCGTTGGCCTCAGCATCATCATGTCCTCGGCTTTTGTCGGTTTGATGGGATGGCGTATCGACATGATGTTCGGCTTTGTGCCGCTGTTGATGATTGCGGTGGGTACGGCTGATGCCGTGCATATTATTGCCGAGTTCCACCACCAGTTGCCCGGCAAGAATCGCCGCGATGCGATACGTCACACCCTGATGCGGGTTGGCCTGCCCTGCCTGATGACCACCCTGACAACCGTTGCCGGTTTCTATTCCAACGCCTTCTCGGAGATCAAGTCGATTGCGCATCTGGGCTGGTATGTGCCGGTGGCAATTTTTGCCGCTTTTTTCTTCACCATGACCCTGCTGATGGTGTTGCTCTCCTTCGGCAAGGGTGGTGAATATCTAACGGTGCATGATGCCCGCAATGAAGAACCGCACGGCTTGCTGGCGCGTGTACTGAATGCGGTAGCCGATTTTGATATTCGCCATGCCAAAACCATTTTGCTGTTTTTTATCGTGCTGATTCTGCTTTCTGTTGAGGGTATCAGTCGTATCCGTGTGGATTCCAATTACCTTGAGGATTTTTCCGACCGGGTTGAAGTCAAGCGCGACACCAAAAAAATCGATGAATCACTGAACGGTACAGGCAGTCTCAGCTACCTGTTTGATACCGGGGTGGCGGATGGCATCAAGAACCCTGAGGTACTGAAAGAGATTGAGCGCGTACAGCAGATGGTTGAAATCAGCAGCCCGCTGGTCGTGAAAACAACCTCGCCGGTTGACCTGGTCAAGGATATCAACCGCAGTTTCCACGCTGATGATGATCGTTATTATGCTGTGCCCGAGTCCCGCGAGCTGATCGCACAGCTGCTGCTGGTTTACGAATTGTCGGGGGGGGATGAACTCACTGACTTTCTGTCGCCGGATTACTCGCGAGCCCGGCTCGATATCAATGTCAAGACTGCCGAGACCAGTGAATACTTTGTGCTTGACCAGAAGGTCAAAGCCTATCTTGAAGATGAGCCGCTTGAACATAGCACCGTGATGTTGACCGGTGTGGGTTCGCTGTGGCTGAAGCTGATGGACTACATTACCAGTAGCCAGATTCGGGGCTTGTCGATTGCCTTTGTCGTCATTGCGGTCATGATGTGCCTTACCTTCCGCTCAGTCAAAATCGGCCTGCTTTCCATGCTGCCGAATATTGCTCCGGTGTTTTTTACCCTCGGCCTGATGGGCTGGCTCGGTATCACGCTCGATTTTGGTCGCCTGCTGCTGGGTGGTATCGGTATCGGTATCGCTGTTGATGACACGATTCACTTTATCAATCGTTATAGAAACGAGTTTGATAGACACGGCAATTACCAGAAAGCCTTGCGGAGCACGCTGATGGGTGTTGGTCGCCCCTTGTTGATTACATCACTGGTACTGATATGCGGTTTTGTAATGTTTGTTTTTTCGCTGCTGACCAGCCAGGTGATTTTCGGTTTGTTGCTGGCGTTAATTGTGCTGGTTGCCCTGTTGGCCGACTTTCTGATGGTGCCGGCTATTGTACTTTTGTTTAAACCCTTCGGGCCGGAAAAAAACTGATCCACACAATCCGTCAGCAAGCGGTTTATTCACCGCCTTCTTATACTTCTGCCTTGATCAGTTCGTCCAGTGTGAGGTCAAAACTCGGCAGGAATTTTTCCCGAAACCAGTCAGCTTCCGGCAGGTGAATGTTGTTGAGTCGCTCTTCCATCGTGCGAGCGGCTTTGGCAAATTCCAGATTGCCGGCATTCAGCTCTGCCTTGCATTTGATGTAGGCCGCAATCAGATCCGCAGCCTTTATTATCTGGTGGACATCATCATCGAGTTTGTCACTCAGCAAATAAGGTTCATAAAGTGTTTTCAATTCGTCGGGCAAGGTTGACAGAATTTCACGCTCTGCGCTGTATTCAACTTCCTTGTAAGCGTCTCTTATTTTGGCATTGTGATATTTGATCGGGGAGGGAAGGTCGCCAGTCAAAACTTCTGAAACATCGTGGAACAGGGCGGCAACAGCCACATCGGCCGGGTTGATCTCGCCCCCGAAAACCTGCTGCCGGATTAACGCCAGTGCATGGGCAATGGTTGCCACTTCATAGGAATGCTCCATTACATTCTCGGGGATGGCATTGCGCTTCATGCCCCAGCGCTGTATCCATCGCATCTTGCTGATGTAGGCGAAAAAATGGCTTTGATTCACTATAGACCTCTATAAATCCTGCTTGTCGTAGGGCGCTTTTTCACGGGAAGGCGCGAGTGCTGTTTACCCAGTTGCAAGGCAACACTATGCTATACTTTCGCGCCATTGGCAGGCAATTTTTCAGGAAATTTTTATGCATTGTCCTTTCTGCAGTGCAGAAGAAACCAAGGTAATCGATTCGCGTCTGGTTGCGGGTGGCGACCAGATTCGCCGCCGCAGGGAATGTCTTACCTGCAAGGAGCGATTTACCACCTATGAGATCGCAGAATTATTGATGCCCCGTATTATCAAGCAGGATGGCAGCCGGATGCCCTTTGATGAAGAAAAATTGCGCAGTGGCATGATGCGTGCGCTTGAAAAGCGTCCGGTCAGTATTGAAAAGATTGATGAGGCCATCAGCCAGCTGAAACATTATCTTCAGGCATTGGGTGAGCGGGAGGTGCCCTCGCGCATTATCGGGGAGCAGGTGATGGAGCAGTTGCGTAAGCTCGATGGTGTTGCCTATGTGCGTTTTGCTTCTGTTTATCGCAGTTTTCAGGATCTCGACCAGTTTCGGGCCGAGATTGATCGACTTCAACCCGAAAAGCTTCGCCCGGAATAAACTTTATGCTGACAGCCGACGATCGTCTGTGGATGGCCAGAGCCGTGAAACTGGCAGAAAAAGGCCTTTATACCACCTCCCCCAATCCTCGCGTCGGCTGTGTGCTGGTGCGTGATGGTGTTGTGCTGGCTGAAGGGTGGCATCAGCGTGCCGGCGAAGACCATGCCGAAGTTCAGGCGCTGTTGTCAGCCGGAACGCAAGGTGTTGAGCTGGAAGGCTCAACAGCCTATGTCACTTTGGAACCCTGTAGCCACACAGGCAAAACGCCGCCGTGTGTGTCGGCATTGATTGAAGCCGGAATCAGGCGCGTTGTTTACGGCATGCAGGATCCTAACCCTGTCGTTGCCGGCAACGGGCTTGCGCAATTGCGCGAAGCCGGTATTGAGGTAGAGGGGCCTTTGCTTGAAAATAGCTGTCGGGTCTTGAACCCCGGTTTTATCAAGCGCATGCAGCAAGGTAGGCCTTTTGTGCGCTGCAAGATGGCGATGAGTCTCGATGGGCGCACCGCGATGGAAAGCGGTGAGAGCAAGTGGATTACCGGGCCGGAAGCCCGTCGGGATGTACAGCGATTGCGGGCAAGATCCTGTGCGATCATCACCGGTATTGGTACTGTTCTGACAGACGATCCGGCGATGACTGTCCGGGAAAAAGACTGGGTTTCAGCAGACCACGCCTTCCCCTCGCGTCAACCCTTGCGGGTAGTGCTGGACCCCTGGAATCGCTTGCTTGGGGAGCACTACGCTATCCTGCAGGGTAGCGTGTTGGTGGTTTCGGTTGAACCGCGAATTGAGCCCTTCTCGGCAGCGCTTCAGGCACAGGGAGTGAGAAGTTTGTGTTTGCCCAGTGATGACGGCCAAATTGACTTGCAGGCCTTGCTGGCCCACCTCGCGACAGCGTATCAGTGTAACGAGGTGTTGGTTGAGGCGGGTGCGACGCTGGCGGGCAGTTTTCTCAGTCAGGGCTTGCTGGATGAGCTGGTGCTGTATATGGCGCCTTGCCTGATGGGTTCATCAGCGAGACCACTGTTTTTAATGCCTTTTGCAGAAATGCATCAAAAGCGTGCCCTGCAAATTCAGGATATCCGGGCTGTTGGTGACGATTGGCGGATTACGGCAATCATGGCCGATTAAGATACTATTACAGAATTAGCGAGCCTGTGGCTTGCAGACTAGCCCCGGAATGGTTCAGGAATTTCCCGGGCCCAGACAGGATCAAGTATTAACCATGTTTACAGGAATTATTCAGGCATTGGGCAAGGTTGTGGCAACTGAGCCAAATGGCGGAGACTTACGCGTTCGCATCAACACAGGCCTTCTTGACCTGGGTGATGTTGAGCTGGGCGACAGTATCGCGACCAATGGCGTATGTTTGACCGTTGTCGATTTGCCCGGGGATGGTTACTGGGCCGATGTCTCCAGAGAAACCCTGGCATTTACTACAATCGGTCAGTTGAAAGTCGGTGCCCCCGTAAATCTGGAGAAGGCTTTAACGCCGGCATCCCGGCTTGGCGGTCATATTGTCAGCGGTCATGTTGATGGTGTGGGTGAGGTATTATCCCGTTACCCGGATGCCAGGTCCGAGCGGTTCTCCCTGCGGGCACCTGCAAATCTGGCTAAATATATTGCACACAAGGGTTCGATTTGTGTTGATGGAACCAGCCTTACGGTTAACAAGGTCAATGGTTGTGATTTTGAGCTGAATATTGTTCCTCATACGATAGAGAAGACCATTTTTTCCCACTATAAGAGCGGAACAACGGTAAATCTTGAGGTGGATGTGATCGCACGCTATCTTGAGCGGCTTGTTTTGGGGGAAGAAGCCGCAATAAACAACCGAGAGACTCGCTCTGGTGATATTTCCCTCGAATTTTTATCGGAAAACGGGTTTTTGAAGGGTTAATCCCAGAAATTCCCGATT
>JAGRJA010000159.1 GCA_020443005.1 Pseudomonadales bacterium | reverse complement strand
TGTATCTACGATTTCCAATTTTCATTCGGTTCGATTTCGCTGGATTTTCCTTTGGCAGTTTTGGTTGTCTCGGCGGCAATGGCTTTTTCAACGCGCGAAGAAAGCGTACCGTTTTCCCAACTGGTTAAAAATTACTGGCATGTCCTGTTTTTTTGTATGGTGACTGTTCTGGTCACATTTTACTCGGTTAATCGATCGCACAGTCTGGCCGTTCAGCCCCAGCTAATGCCTTCCTTGCTGGTGTTTGTGGTTATTACACAATTCGTGAAAACACGCGCCCATATTGAATTTCTGTTGATTGGCATTGTGCTGGCAGGGGTTCTGGTGTGTTGTAATGTGCTCTATATGCTTTACACCGTTGAGGCAGATCACCCTCTTCATAAAATCAACCAGCTCAAATGGCCTTTATTTATAGCGCCCAATGATGTGTTGATGTTGTCTATCATTGCGCCATTGGCGGCGGGTTTACTGTTTTTGAAAAAGCAGTGGTTCTGGCGATGTTTTTCGGTTTTTTATTTGCTGTTTGCCCTGATTATTATTGTATTGCTGGAAAGCCGTCAGGCTTTGGCCGTTTATAGTGTTGCGATAGGTTTTTTCTTCCTTCTGATGAGGCCCTGGCTGGGGCTTGTTGTACTTGTAATATTGCTGTGTGGTGGTTTGCTCGCCGATCATTTGTTGGGGGGAGTGCTTGTGAAAAAACTGTTTCTGTTCCCGCGTATCTATTTGTGGCATACCGCCTGGGAGATGTTCCTCGATCGTCCGCTTTTTGGGCAAGGGCCGGGCATGTTCAAAGAGCTCTACCGTGAATACTTGCCTCGGGCCGGTTATGTGTTTGAAGAATTGAGTGACAGAAGGCCCATGAACTGGGCGCATAGTCTGTATATCGAACAGCTTGCCGAGAGGGGGGTGGCCGGGTTTATTGCCTTGCTGCTTCTTTTGGGCAAACCTGTTTTAGCGCTCTTGAACCAATACAGGGAGGTTCGTGGTGCAGAATGCAGGGTCATTATTATGGCTTTGATGGGAGGTTTCCTCGCATTTCTGCTGTCGGGTATAGCGGAAGCCTCTCTGGTTCGCCTCTGGGTGGTTCCGGTTATGTTTTTTTTACTCTCCTTGGCAAGTGCTGTTGTTTGCCTGAAAGAACGGTGATTGGCTTCTAGTATTCTGATAAATAAAGAATTATTTGTAATTTCAGGTGTGGGGGAACATTTGTATGCAAACTTTCGGGGTTTTCTACCTAAAAAAATTGTCTTTTTAGAAGGAATTTTCTAATTTTGACTTGAAATTGATTTAAGACAGGTGTAAATTTGGTACACCTGCGAAGGGAATCAACCTGTAAATCCCGAAGTGGATACAGGCAAATATATAAAAAATAGGTTCTGATTCGAAAGAATCATATTAGATAACAGTGTGTTAGGAGGGGTAAGGGAAAAAACAGGAAGGGTCACGGATGTATCAAGTGCCATTCTCGCTCCCAAACCCATAAAATTTTATTTTTGAGGAGTTCTTGAAATGATGAAGAAATTTAAATTTGGTGTGCCTACATTTGTAATCGCAGCAGCTTGCGGTTCAATGGCTATGATGTCTCCAAACTGGCAAGCAGACCTGATGGCTGCTTCTGGTGCGGGTTACACTTCTGACCTCGACGGTTCAGGTACTGACGATGTTCTGTTGCGCTCTACTTCTACTGGTGTTTACCGTCTGTTCAAAACAGCGGGTGGTGCAGTAAGCGGTAACAACGGCGTTTCTGTATGGAACACTGGTTGGACTTTCCAGACTTTGGCTGATGTTGATGGCGATGGCGATAACGACATCATCGTTCGTCAGGACTCTACTGGTACTTACAAAAACTTCAATGTTCAAAACGGTAATACTGTAGGTAATGGTACGCTTGAACTGTGGAAAACAGGCTGGGATTTCGTTGGCGCTGGTGACTTCGACGGTGACGGCGATGAAGACTTCCTGACTCGTAGCCAGTCTACTGGTGCTTACCGTGTCAATATGACTGGTGCTGGTACAGACGGCTTCTTCGGCGTTTGGGGCAACAGTGACTTCAATGTTGTGGCTATCGAAGACTTTGATGGTGACGGCGATGACGATGTTATGACTCGCGCTACCTCAACTGGTAAGTACAACCTGTTCACTGTTCAGAATGGTGCGGTTACCGGTTTCTCTGGTGTGAATGTCTACACTGCTGCTGACTGGGTATTCCAGGCTGCTGCGGATATGGACGGTGACGGCGATGCCGATATCCTGACTCGTCAGACTTCTACTGGTAAATGGCGTGTTAACACCGTTCAAGGTGGTGCAGTTGTTGGCGGTGCAGGCTTCAATGCTTACACTGCAAGCGCTTTCACCTTCCAGGCTATGATCGATGCTGACGGTGACGGTGATTCTGACATGTTGATGCGTCAAGACACTGGTACCTGGAAACTGGTTGGTGTTGAAAATGCTGCATCTACTGGTGTAGGTGGCTTCAATGCCTTCGGTTCACTTGATTATGTAATTCAGAACTAATTCTGATAGCTAATCAAAAGCTAGAAGCAAAATAAAAAACCCGGCTCTTAGGAGTCGGGTTTTTTTTTGCATGGATCAAAATTATATGGGCACAAAAATTATTGCTCCGGTTTTTACAAAAATGATGTAAATACGGTGGTTTTACGCATTTTTCCTCACATTGTCAGTCATGGTGAGCGCCGGCTTTTTTCTGTAGAATCGCTCATCGTTTACTATCATGGTTTAAAAGAATGGCCAACATTGCTTGGCTATGAACTTTCTTGCATAAATAAGGCTGTTATTTGAAAACTGAAAAAAAATCTCTGGTTGCCCGCCTGCTTTCTGGTGGTTTGTGGGGCATTATCAGCAAGTTTTCGGCCATTGGTTCGAATCTGGTGATTGCCAGTTTATTGGCAAAGCAATTGAGCTTCAGTGATGTTGCATTATTCTTTGCTTTTGCAAGTCTGGTGGCTTTTTTTTCGCAATTTGCCCAAATGGGTGTTCATCAGATTGTGGTGAAAGATACGGCGCGTGCTGTTGGTCTTAAAAAAAGTTTTTACGACATTTTTATTCATTATTTTGTTCTGATTGTATTTGGCGTTTTGATAGCCTCTGTACTCATGGCCTTGGTCATGCACTTCTTTTTACACATAAATGTGATCTCAAATTATTTTTATTTGATTTTCGCATGTGTTTGGTGCTGTTTGGCTGCCATGCAGATCTATATGAATGCTGTCATGAAAGGCGTTAAAAAGTTCAGGGAAGCTGCGTTATACGGTGAAGCATTCAGCGCGGTTGTTATTTTGCTGTTAGTTATTTTTCAGAGTTTTGTTTTGCCAAAGCAACTTGCTGTAGTTCTGGCGCTGGTTTGTTTCGCTTACCTGCTGAATATTATCTGCGCCAGAAGATTTCTGAACAAACTGGCCGGGCGTGACAAAAATGCTTTGGTTGAATCAGGTGGTAAGTTATTGAAAGATTTATTCAAGGAATCTTACCCTGTTTGGGTCAGTAGTTGTTTGATAATGCTGATGAGTCATGCGGGAATCTGGTTGGCAGGTTATTTTGATGGTGAACAAGGCTTGGCCTACTTTGGTTTGGCGCATAGAATCAGCATGCTCTGTATCGTGCCAGATATGGTTGTAGCCTCATTTATCGGCCCTTTTGTTGTCGATTTTTATGCAAAAAATGAATTGATGAAATTGCAGAATATTCTGGCCAATATTGCGCTCTGTGCATTTCTGCCGTCATTGGGTTTGTTTCTGATTTTTTGTTTTTTTGATGTTGAAATCATTACCGTCTTTTTTAGTGAAGAATATCTGCCTGCCGGTGAGCTTATTTTATTGCTCGCTTTTGCGAAAGTTTTCTCTGTTTTTACCGGCGCTTGTGGTGTGGTTTTGCTGATGACAGGCCACCAAAAAGAAATTCTTAAAAGTAGCTGGTTTAGTATCGGCTTTATGCTGGTGATTTCCATGTTGTTAGGAGAGAGTCGTGGCTCCTGGGGTGTGGCGGTTGGTGTATTAGTCGGGACTGTCTTGCAGAACAGTTATCAGCTTTATATTGTCAAGGAAAAAGTCGGTGTGTTGCCTGTTGCCCGGCTTGCAGGGTTTAGATCATTGTTGGGTAAATGATTTTTGAAGCCTGTTTTTCAAAACAGATATATTCAAAGTTTTGCTTGCTGAAAGGCGGTGAGTGTTCTGATTTTATGATTAGGCAAAGTGTTTGGTGATTTGGTGTATTAAATGATAGAGATAGTTCCGGTAATACTGTCCGGAGGGTCGGGTACTCGGTTGTGGCCCTTGTCGAGAAAACATTATCCAAAGCAATTTTTGCCTTTGGTCAGTGACAATTCGTTGTTGCAGGATACAGTGGCGAGGGCGAAATATATTGTTAGTGAAGCGGATCCAGTCATCGTCAGTAATAACGACCATCGTTTCATTGTGGCTGAGCAGGTTAAGGAAATTAATGTACAGCCTGGAGCAATCATTCTTGAACCATGCCCCAAAAATACAGCGCCCGCGATTGCTTTGGCTGCTCTGATGTTGGAAGATCGTGACACATTGATGCTTGTCATGCCTTCAGATCATTTGATTATAAATAATGAAGCCTTGAAAAAAGCAGTTTATGCTTCTGCCGATTATGCACTTGAAGGTCAGGTTGTTACCTTCGGCATTGTGCCGGATCATGCGTCTACAGGCTATGGGTATATAAAGGCATCTACAGCACTTGATACAGATAATGTCAGTTTTCTCGTCGATAAATTTATTGAAAAACCGGACGGTAAAACTGCTGAGTCATACCTGTCTTCCGGCAACTATTTCTGGAATAGCGGCATGTTTTTGCTGAGAGCATCGGTGTATCTGGATCTTCTGAAGCAGTTCGAGCCTGAAATCTGGAATGCCTGCCAGCTTGCTGTTGAAAAAAGCCAGAAAGATTTGGACTTTGTTCGTATTGATCATGAAAGCTTCGGTTGCTCACCTTCGATTTCGATTGATTATGCGATCATGGAAAAACTTGTTGATGCAGTTGTTACACCAATTGATGTTGGCTGGAATGATGTGGGTTCCTGGTCTTCGCTTTGGGAGGTTGTTGATAAGGACGATGATGGCAATGCCTGTTACGGCGATGTTTATACAAAAAAAACCCGTAATTGCTTTGTTCATTCAGAGAATAAATTTATAGCAACATTGGGGGTTGATAACCTTGTGATTGTTGAATCCGATGATGCGATTCTTGTGGCTTCGCGAGAGAGTGTGCAAAGTGTCAAGGATATTGTTGGTTTTCTGGAAGAGCAAAACCGGGAGGAGGGTAGTGTCCACCGGAAAGTCTATCGCCCCTGGGGTTTTTATGACACCGTTGATATTGGAGCGCGTCACAAGGTGAAACGCATTATGGTCAAGCCAGGACAAAAACTGTCGCTTCAGATGCACCATCAGCGTGCTGAACACTGGGTTGTAGTGCAAGGTTTGGCTCGCGTCACAAAAAATGATGAAACCTTTCTGCTGTCCGAGAACCAGTCAACCTATATTTCGGTCGGTATGACTCATCGTCTCGAGAATGTTGGGCGTGTGCCATTGGAGCTGGTAGAGGTTCAATCAGGTGAATACCTTGGTGAAGATGATATTGTCCGTTATGACGATCATTATGGCAGAGCCTGATTGGGTCTTTTGTACCTGGAATACATTTTCGACTGGAACAGCAGGTTTCAGGGGGGCTTAGGTTATTTGTAATCCCATTTTTGCAAATAATCCCCGATAGAGTTTTCGCAGTCTTTAATGATGGCTGGAGGTAAATCCTTTTGCCAGCTGTCGATTTGGCCGCTTCTGAAGGTGTATCTTCCCTTGCCAAAAAGATTATCCTGGACAGTTGATTTTTTTTCTTCCGGGATGTCAAGAATTGTAAAAATAGTGTCAATGCAATTGTCCCGCTTTTCATCAGAGCCGCCCCCTTGTGCTCCTGCAAGATCTTCAAATTTTATGATGTGAATATTCTCGTAGGACGGACGGCAAGACAGCCACTTGTCAATCGCTTCGCAGCGTTGGTTGAATGGCAGGTGAATAATGCCGTCATAGGTTCCGCCATTAAGGGCAATATGGC
>JAGRJA010000158.1 GCA_020443005.1 Pseudomonadales bacterium | reverse complement strand
CATCGGTCAATTTGAGCCCAGATTATCTGCAACTATCCGCTAAAAACTGTCCACATTATTTGCAACTATCCGTGCCTGGGCTCACATTATCTGCAACTATCTGGCAAAACTGCCCACATTATTTGCATCTATAAAGAGCCAAAAAAAAGGAAATCTAGATCACTCCCAGCTTATGAATTGCTTCACCAAATTCATCAGCTCTTCCACCAACGAGTTGTCCAGAAAGGTATGCCCGGATTTCTGCCCGTCGTGCACCCAGGTGTCTACAGAGTGTGTTAATACCGTAACCATTTCTGGCTAATCGAGCTTCCAGGCCATTAAGATCCGGGGAAAGCACTTTTTCAACGGTTTCTTTTGATATAGGTTTGTCACCGACGTTGGCCCCCTCAATGAAGGTACGCATCAGGTAGTAATTAATCTGCAACGGAGTCATCAACTTTTCGGCTAGGACTGCAACCGCTTCATTTGTAATAATTTGATGAACATCTTCTTTTGCTTTAATGCAATCCTTGATCACCCACTCTATAAACTCCAACTTTTGGGTGCCAAGCAAAGGCAGCTCAAAGGACTTTGCTCGTGCACCAACTTCTTCCATTGCTGATTTATGTAGGTCAACCCCCAGCTTAGGGTGACCCACGACCAGAATAGTGATGGTTCCTCCCACTGCTTGTAC
Organism: Pseudomonadales bacterium; assembly: GCA_020443005.1. Taxonomy (GTDB): domain Bacteria; phylum Pseudomonadota; class Gammaproteobacteria; order Pseudomonadales; family UBA7239; genus JAGRJA01. Next base: position 4,031 of record JAGRJA010000158.1, on the reverse strand, counting down.
AGTTTCAACGATGCGCTTCAACTTCACCAGAGTATCCCCTTTCAGATCATGAGCATCATCAATAATGAGAAGAATGGGCTTTTTTATTTTGGAAATCAGTTCCTGAAGACATCTTTCGCGCTTTTCAGTGCCTGTGAGTATGGTGAAATCTTTCCTTTTTGGAAGATCAGCGAAAAGTGCTGTGTAAATGGTCGATGTATTCACACTATCTTTGTCTGTCGCAAGCACCTTTACAACAACGATGTCTCGATCTTCATACCCCTTCGTTTTCGTAGTGATTGCCTCTTCGACTTTCCGAAGAGCCGTTGTTTTTCCTGTACCAACGATGCCAGTAAGTGCAACAATTCCTCCAGATTTTATCGCGGCTTTGACATTCTCCATTGTTTGAAGAAAACCGTCAGATTCGAAAAAGGCAGCTTTATCAAAGTCCTTCTCTAAGCCATAAAATTTCATCATTTCTCCGTACATGGGGGATTTCCTTTTTTATTTTTGTCTGCGTTGAAATAGTCCCGAACTCGAGACAACACTGGCTCTATTTCTAAAGTCTCTTGTAAAATTAAGTTCACTTGCTCCATTTGTTCCGGCGTTAGCGTACAAAGGGGAAAACCGACCATTTTCGCGATTGCGCTCTTGGCATCAATTCGGTTTTCGAAATACCTGGTCCCAACTGGGGTGACATCTTCAAAAGGTATTTCTTTCGGAGGATCCAGGTTAATTGATTGTGAACTTTGAAGTAGATTGCGGCTGTAGGTGCTTTCGCTGGATAACGCTGATCTCGGAATACTGAGCTTCTTTGCCAGATCATCAATACGATCAGCACGTTTCTCAGCGCTCGTTTTCTTGTGTTTCCGGTAGGTGTTGAGCGGTATCGGGCCTGAACATGGATAATAAGGGCCTGACTTTTCGCCATTAAACTCTACAAAAAGCTCATTATCGAGCAAACCCCACAGCAGTATGACAGTTTGGCAAGCCATATCTGGCAATAACTGGAACCGCACACCTTCTACACTGACGCACGCGTCTCCACCCACTTTTCTTGTTTCTGGCTCCCTCACGAAGGAGCAAAATTTCTCCCAACTACACATGGCGCGAATACCTTCCTTGGGCGCATTTATCACCCAGTCTTCCATCCTGGAATGGTTTTCTTCTCGATGATCTCCTTGATTGTATTTTGTCAGATAGGCTCGTAACCACTCATTTGCCTCCTCCAGAGACTCAGGCTCGTGAAACCAAAATAGTGTCTCCAGGGATTCCTTGATACTGCGGAAGGGACGTTCGACTTTTCCCTTTGCCCGCGCTGCTATTTTTCGTTTCTCCTTTGATGCTGGCGCATTCAGCCGGATTTCTACACCAAGAAGCTTCATAACTCGCTTAAAGACCAAACTCTTTGAAACCGGCCCATTATCCATCAGGAGTATTTTGGGGATGCCACAGAATGGGCTGCCCTTGTAAGGTTTGGGAGACATGGCTGCAAACAGAAACCTGAGAGCTGTCATCACATCTTCACCCAAAATGTAGTGGTATTCTTGATAGCTCACTCCACTGCGATCATCCACGACACTTGCAAGCATGAGTGTACGATCATCTGTTTTCTTGGTGTTCTGGACTTTTAGCTTTTTCAAATCTGAAGGAGAAAAATCGAATTGCCAGCATTCATTGCTATGCTCCGCCTGAAAACGCACCCAAGGTGTATCAATGGCCAGAGTATTCTGGTCGAAACCCATTTGTTTGAGGTGGCGGTTCACTGTGCTTCTTTTCAATAATCCCGGAGCTGCTTGTACCAATCCATCCGGCGTTATAACACCAGGTCCCTCCAAAAGTCGGATACAGCTTGTTGTAGATAAATGTCGCCCTTTCTTATTTCGAGTCCTTTTTTGCATGGCGGCGATAATTTCACAAAACTTCTGCATTTCTTCGCCGGGCAAGACTCGAGGTTTTTGTGCATCTGAACGACGAGCCGAAGAAGGCATTTGCTGCTCACGCAACGCACGCCAAATGGTATGTACGGAGACACCATGGAGATCGGCTACGTCCTGAATGAGCTTTCGCCGTTCTGGACTCCGCGGTTGTATGGTATCCAGACTATTCTTCAAGAGGATTATTGTCTCCACAGGGATCCGATTTGCCACCTATGCATCCCCACGTTCTGCATTGCGAGTAATTCCTTGCTTCTTGAGCCAGTTGTGCAGGTTGGATGGCGTAGTATTATACCTGTGGGCAATGAAAGCCTTTGTCGCACCATTGGTTAACAAGGCTTCAATCTCAATTTTATAAGGATCCAACTTACTTTTCCCGATACCTCGTGGCCGCCCCAGGACCATGCCTGCGGCTTTTTTTGCCCTAAGGGCTTCACGGGTTCGTTGAGAAATCAGGTCACGCTCTATTTCTGCTGCCATGGAGAAAGCCATGGCCACAATTTTACTTTGGATTGTGTTGTCCAATTGCCAATGACCTTTCACCGCAAATACATTGATCCCTTTCTCCAACGCAATGGATAAAATTTCCATGCATTCAAGCATGCTTCTACCCAGTCGAGAAAGCTCACTGACAATAATGCAATCTCCTCGATGCATATCATCCATGATTTTCGCGATTTTTCGCTTCCGCCATGAGACTTTCCCCGAGGCGTGCTCCTCGACAAAATCTACATGGCCGAGGGCTTTCTCGTGGGCCAACCACAGTATGTCAGATTTGTTCTTATCCAAATCTTGGTCCGCAGTGGAAACCCGCAAATAGCCTACGCACTTCGCTGTAAAAACCATGCTGGAAGGTACCTTGCTCCTGGAATTCGATGAAAACCCATTATCAATACTTTTTTTATATACAAGATTGTTGATTATTCAACCATTTTGCTCGAATATTTTCATATTGAATAAATGCTCGTTTATATCGTATAAAGTCGTGATCATTCTCCACATCCATGGGGTTTACTCTAGATGTGGAGAGCCTGTTAACTTGGTATCATGTAGGTGTAGCAAATCAGCGGAGGCAGTTATGCAGCGCGCAAAAACAACGCAAGAAGGAAGTGTATTAAGATCATTTAGCGATGTTTCAACGTCCGAGATCGCCGAACTGGCGCTAAACGCTGGTAAAGAAGCAAGAGAAAAAGCTCTCGACGCTGGGCTGGAAGTAAGATGCACAGATGAGCAGGGGCGCAAAGTCATTGATAAGAAATTACCCGATGGAACAATAAAAACAACGATTCTGGATGAGTCAAAAAGTGATGACGAATAAGCCTAAGATGATTTTAATTGCCGGCCCGAATGGCTCCGGAAAAAGTACGCTTACCAACCATCTTATGACGCAAGGATTTGACTTTGGAATCTATGTCAATCCGGATGAAATTGCATCTCGCCTGACTGGCTCGGATATATCGCGAGCTAAGCAGGCTCAAAAGATAGCGGAAGATCATCGGCATAAGTTACGATCCTCGGGTGTCAGCCACTCTTTTGAATCGGTTATGAGCCATCCAAGTAAAATTGAATATATGGTTCAAGCTAAGGCTGACGGGTTTGATGTGACGCTGTTGTTTGTTGGAATAGATGACCCAAAAACCAATGTTGCGCGTGTGGCAAACCGAGTAAAACAGGGGGGTCACCCTGTCCCAATTGACAAAATATTGTCTCGGTATCAAAGAGCGATGGATATGCTTTTTGATGCAGCGATGACCGCTGACCACGCATTGATATTTGATAACTCTGGTAGAGAAGGCATTAAGTTAATCGCAGAAGTAAAAAATCGAGATTTGATTAGCTACGTTGAGGGGTGTCCTTGGGTTAAGGTCCACTTCATGGATAAGTACAATCAGAAAAAAAACACATGAGTGCACCAATCAAAGAATCAATTCCGGGGATTTAGGTGGCGTTTCCCCTGAACTCTTTGTAATTTATGAGAAATTTATAGTTGCAAATAATGTGGGCAGTTTTGCCAGATAGTTGCAGATAATGTGAGCCCAGGCACGGATAGTTGCAAATAATGTGGACAGTTTTTAGCGGATAGTTGCAGATAATCTGGGCTCAAATTGACCGATG
>JAGRJA010000157.1 GCA_020443005.1 Pseudomonadales bacterium | reverse complement strand
GAACTCCTGTAGGGCAGCCAAGTCGCACGGGCATATGAAATATTTCCTCGGCGAGAACAACAGCACCTTCCATTTTGGAGGTGCCGCCTGTTAACACCACACCCGCAGGCAACATATCCTCAAATCCGCTTCGCCGGATTTCTGCCTGTATCAGTGTGAACAACTCGTCGTAACGGGGCTCGACAACCTCTGCAAGCGCCTGACGCGATAACTCGGTATCCCCACGATCACCCACACCCGGCACCCTGATGGTTTCTTCCGGTCGGGCAAGCTGCGCCATTGCACAGGCATATTTGATCTTCAGTTCTTCTGCATTCGGGGTCGGGGTACGCAGTGCCATCGCAATGTCGTTGGTCACCTGGTTGCCGGCAATCGGAATCACACCCGTATGTTTGATAGAGCCTTCGGTAAACACAACGATGTCGGCTGTACCACCACCGATATCAACAAGACAGACACCGAGCTCTTTTTCATCACTGGTTAAAACGGAACAACTGGAAGCCAGTGGCTCAAGAATGATCTCATCGACATCAAGACCACAACGGCGAATACATTTTTCAATATTCTGGTAGGCGTTAACGGCACAGGTTACCAAATGGATTTTTGCTTCCAGCCTTACGCCGGACATGCCTGATGGCTCACGCACCCCTTCCTGATCATCGACGAGGTATTCCTGTGGCAACACATGAAGGATTTTCTGGTCGGCAGGAATGGCAACCGCTTTGGCTGCATCAATCACTCTGTCGATATCATACTGCTGCACCTCTTTATCCCTGATCGCGACAATGCCATGGGAGTTCAGGCTGCGGATATGGCTTCCGGCAATACCGGCATACACCGAGTGTATCTGGCAACCGGCCATCAACTCTGCTTCTTCAACCGCTCGCTGAATTGACTGAACCGTCGACTCTATATTCACAACAACACCTTTTTTCAGACCGGTTGTGGGATGTGAGCCTATCCCGATAATTTCCAGTTTGTCCTCCGGTGTTATTGAGCCGACTATGGCCAACACTTTGGATGTTCCTATATCCAGACCGACAATAATATTGTCCATATCGTGGCTTCCCGCTCTATCTGCTTTCATATCAAATGTCCATCAACAAGTTTCATCCCGCATTGCCGAATCAGCTATTGCTTTCCGATTGTGTGGTTATCCAGCTAACAGCAGCCCCACCGTCATAACGCATATCCACTCTGGCCACATCATTCTGCCTGCCTGCCAACGCGGTACCGTAAAGTGCTGTAAAACGCGCCATCCGGTTAATCACATCTTCCTTTCCCAGCACCACATCGACACCATTATTCATGGTCACGCTCCAGTTGCCTTTTGCATCATAAGAAACCGAATCAACCTTCAAACCGATCAACGATGCCTGTCTTGCAAATGACTGATAATGAGCAACAATTTTCTCTTCACTTCCTTGCGAACCGTTCAAACGGGGGAGATCAGGTACGGCAATATCATGACCGTTGAACACCTCACCGTAGGCATTCAGGTAATTGCTCTCATTCCAGACCGCAATCGGTTGTTGCTCACGAATATCAATGATGATAGTTCCCGGCCAACGCCTGCCAATAGCGGCCTTGTAAATCCAGGAGTTAGCTTCAAGCCCGGCCCTGACTTTGTGTAAATCCAGTTTCAAAAATGTATCGGTTTCATAAATCTCAACCGTCGAAACAATATCGTCCTTTTTCAGATAAAGCAGATCGCCTTTTACAACAACCCGTGTAATAGGCTTGTCGAATTTTTCCATAACGAGATCAAACAATGACAGGCTCAGGACAGCACCGCCGACAAGTAACAGTAATGAAAGCACCATGGGAAACAAAGAAGCTCGTTCCGGTGATTCCGCATTCACACTGCTGTTCACTTTAGTGGCTGCCATCAGCTTCTCTCCTCCACGATGGCTACCACAAGATCAGGAAATGTCATGCCTTTGCTTTTGGCTGCCATTGGCACAAGACTGTGAGAAGTCATTCCCGGAACTGTATTCACTTCAAGCAGGTAATTCGCATCCTTGCTATCTCGCATCACATCAACGCGTCCCCAGCCTTTACACCCAAGGCTGTTGAATGCTTCCAGAGCCAGCAACTGCATTTTCCTTTCTTCTTCTGGCGACAGACCACAGGGACATAAATAGCGGGTTTGGTCAGATTCATACTTGGCCTGGTAGTCATAGAAATCATTATCCGTTTCAAGCCTGATCACCGGCAGCGCCTCTCCGTTGAGAATAGCCACTGTATATTCACCGCCTTCAATCCATGATTCTGCCAACACCGAGCTGTCAAAACCGGCCGCCAACAAATAGGCTTTCTTCAGCCCTTCTGCATCCCGAACCCGACTCATACCAATACTGGAACCTTCATTTGCCGGTTTGACAATGACATCTCCCCCCAGTGTTTCAAAAACCTGCTGCCAGTCAGTTTCCTGATTCAGCAACACAAAGTCGGGGGTCGGCAAACCCATGCCTTTCCATACAAACTTGCTGCGCAACTTATCCATTGCCAGCGCCGAAGCCAACACACCACTTCCTGTATATTTTTTTCCGGCAAGATCAAGCACAGCCTGAACAGTACCGTCTTCACCACCGCGACCATGCAAAGCGATAAAAACCATTTCGGCAGACAATATCGCGAGTTTTTCCAGCGAATTCTGATTCAATTCAACAGCTTCCACTTCATAGCCTTTTTGCTGCAGGGCAGCCAATACCGCCG
>JAGRJA010000002.1 GCA_020443005.1 Pseudomonadales bacterium | reverse complement strand
ACAAATGCCGTGATCACACCACCGGCGCCGAACAGACTCCAAAAAAACGGCCCATTATGTTTCCATTGCATGATTATGCCCCCCACAAGGCTAAAAGGAACACACCCAGGCTGACCACGGCAAAGCCTGCCCAATGTGCGGCCACCGCTTTCTGATGCTCGATTTTTTTACCCGCGATATATTTCGGCATGGCTTTAGGCGCGATAGCAAACCAGGTTTGCGTATGAAACATCGCCATTGCAAAAGTCAGCACACCAAAAACAAACATTAACGGGTTTTGCTGCCAGGCGAGCCAATCATTCCAGGCGGCTTCGCCCTGACTCAAGCGCAACAGACCAAAGAGCAGATTCAGCATCCAGAGACCGACAAATACTGACGTAGACTCCCTGAGCATATATTTTTTATAGACGGCGTTACGCAGATACCAGCGGCGCTCTACAGGGCGAATGTAGGGTTTGCGACTCATCATTTGGCTCCTTTCGGCATAATAAATGACAGCGCCCAATCGGTAGCGCCACTGACCTTCTCAAGCTGAATCGCCGAAGCCGGGTCTACCGACTTCGGGCAAACCTCCGAGCAATAACCCACAAACGTACAAGACCAGACGCCATCTTTTTCATTTAAAACCGAAGCACGCGCTTCGTTACCATGATCGCGGCTGTCAGCGTTATAGCGATGCGCCAGTGAAAGGGCGGCTGGGCCGGTAAACTGAGGGTTCAAACCAAACTGTGGGCATGCCGAATAACACAGCAGGCAATTGATACACATGCTGTACTGCTTGAACATGGCCAGTTGCAAAGGTGTCTGTTTATACTCGCCCGCCTGGATAGTTTCATTGGCCGGCTTTTTCAAATCTGCCCCGGCATCAATAATGAAGGGCTTGACGCTTTCCAACTTGGCCAGAAAAGGTGCCTGATCGATGATCAGATCACGCTCGATGGCAAAATTACCCAAAGGTTCAACGCGAATCGGTTGAGGATAATACTCCCGCACAAAGGTTTCACAGGCCAGCTTTGGCTCGCCGTTAAAAACCATACCGCAGGAACCGCACACTGCCATCCGGCAAGACCAGCGGTAAGCCAGGGAGGAATCCAGTTCATCTTTGATATAGGCAAGGGCATCAAGCATTGACCAGTCTTCAACGTAGGGAATCTGGAATGGTTGAAACTCGGGCTTATCATGCTGACCGGGAATATAGCGCAGAATTTCCAGAGTGATGGTCTTTCCTGAATCCGGTCTAGCGGCGGGTTTCCCGGTATTGTCTGGTGTACCAGATGCAGATGTGGCGTTGCTCATGATTATTTCGCCTCCTCTTTCTGTTTCGCACCGGCTGCCCCATAAACCCGTTCTTTGGGTTGCGAGCGGGTAATATTCACCTTTTCATAATCAAGTCGGGGTTCGTCATCACCGTTGAACCAAACCAGTGTATGCTTCAAATAGTTATCATCATCACGACGATTAAACTCATCCAGGCGCTGGTGGGCACCGCGACTCTCCTTTCGGTGTACCGCCGACATTGCCATGGTGTGGGCCAGATCAAGACTGGCCCGCAATTCCAGAGTCATTAAAAATTCGGTATTGAACACATGGCTCTTGTCTTCAACGCACACTTTTTTATAGCGCTCTTTTAACTCGCTGATCTTGTCCAGCCCCTCTT
>JAGRJA010000012.1 GCA_020443005.1 Pseudomonadales bacterium | reverse complement strand
TGAGGTTTTCGAGTAGCTGATTAGCCGTGTCAGACAAAGGAGGAACTTCCGAAATCAAGGGGTGTTTGGCCAGACACTGCAGCCATCTGATTTCGACAATCACTCGAGCCTTGATCAGGCCGTATTCGCTGAAAACATCCCTGAGGGAACTCGTTTTACTGCCATAACGGCCATCAATGGGAGAAATTGCAGTCAGCGCGGAAAGTTCAAGCATGGCGATACCGATAAGACGAAAAATGAAAGCAGCAAATCATACCCGATTGGCAAAAATAATACAGAATTAAAGCCCGGACTGTTCTTGAAAAATGCGGGGATGCCCCAATGAATGGCGTTCCAGCACTGGATTTTCTTCAATCAGGTCAGGAATGATTTTGCTGGCAAATATTCATTGATCAAGACTCACAGAGGAGCAGGTAGCAGAGATGACGGATACAACAACGCAATCCCCTGAAGCTAAAGCCGAGACATTGGGTTTTCAGACAGAGGCCAGGCAGCTGCTGAAGCTGATGATTCATTCACTTTACAGCAACAAGGAAATTTTTCTTCGTGAGTTGATCTCTAACGCCGCCGATGCCGCCGACAAACTTCGCTTTGAAGCTTTATCCGATAACACCCTGTTTGAAAATGACCCTGATCTTAGAGTGAGGGTAGAGGTAGATGCCGAGAGTAAAACGCTGACGATTTCTGATAATGGTATAGGAATGTCTCGCGACGAGGCCGTTACCCATCTCGGCACTATCGCAAAATCCGGTACTGCTGAATTTCTCGGCAAATTGAGTGGTGACCAGAAAAAGGATTCACACCTTATTGGCCAGTTTGGCGTGGGTTTTTATTCGGCATTTATTGTTGCTGACAAGGTCGATGTCTATAGCCGTCGTGCCGGTTTGCAGCCTGATGCCGGTGTGCATTGGCAGTCATCGGGTGAGTCTGATTTCAGTGTTGAGAACTGTACCATCCCGCAGCGAGGCACCCGAATTGTTTTGCACATTAAACCTGAAAGTCAGGAATTTCTTGATGAGTTTCGGGTTCGTTCTGTCATCAAGAAATATTCGGATCACATTGCTATTCCGGTTGAAATGCGGGAAATGAAACCCTTGTCAGATGATGACGGTGAAAATACAGATGCAGAAGATGCCGTGGTTTTCGAAGCGATCAATAATGCCACCGCATTATGGACGCGATCGAGAAACGATATCAGTGATGAGGAATATCAGGAATTCTATAAATATGTTTCCCATGATTACGAAGGTCCTTTGAGCTGGAGCCACAATCGTGTTGAGGGCAAGCTGGAATACACCAGCTTGCTGTATATTCCGTCCCACGCACCTTTTGATTTGTGGAACAGGGATGCTGTTCGCGGTTTGAAATTGTATGTGCAAAGAACATTCATTATGGATGATGCAGAGCAGTTTCTGCCGCTTTACCTGCGGTTTATTAAAGGGGTAGTGGACTCCAACGATCTGTCACTGAATGTGTCGAGAGAAATACTGCAACAGGATCCTGCTGTTGACAGTATGCGTTCGGCACTGACCAAGCGAGCACTTGATATGCTCGAAAAAATGGCAATCAATGAGCCGGAAAAGTATAAAACATTCTGGTCAACCTTCGGTCAGGTTTTGAAGGAAGGTCCCGCTGAAGATTTTGCCAACAAGGAGAAAATTGCAAAATTGTTCCGTTTCGCATCCACGCATAACGATACGGCAGAACAAAGCGAATCGCTTGAGGCCTATGTTTCGCGCATGAAGGAAGGTCAGGAGAAAATCTACTATGTAGCGGCGGAGAATTTCGCAACGGCTAAAAACAGTCCTTATCTCGAGGTATTTCGCAAGAAGGGAATTGAGGTGCTGCTATTGTCCGATCGTCTTCACGACTGGCTCATGGGGCACCTGATGGAATTCGACGGAAAAATGTTCGAAGATGTGGCCCGGGGAACACTGGATCTGGGTGAATTGAATGAGGATGAGAAGAAACATCAGGAAGAGATAGAAAAAGCTTCCGAAGGGCTTGTGAAGCGGGTTCTGGATGTTGTGAAGGAGCAAGTTGAAGAAGTCCGGGTTACCCAGCGACTGACTGAATCCCCAGCCTGTCTGGTTGTAGGGGAACACGACATGGGAGCGCAAATGCGACGAATCATGCAGGCAGCCGGGCAAAAAGTGCCAGAAAGCAAGCCGGTTTTCGAACTTAACCCTGAGCATCCACTGGTCGTCAAACTGGGAAGCGAGACTGATGATAACCGGTTTCGCGAACTGTCTTTGTTGTTGCTTGATCAGGCGCATCTGGCGGCAGGTGATACCCTGGAGGATCCGGCCTCTTTCGTACATCGTCTCAACCGCTTGTTACTGGAATTAAGCCACCAATAGCCTGTTGGGCCATCTCGTCAAAAAGAATAAAACAGAGGGTTATAGCGTGCGTTTGTTGTGGGTGAAAGCAGCGAACGCCTATAATCCGTTTGAATAAGCGTTTTGCAGGGGTTTTCATGACAGCGAAAATTGCGGTATTGGGGGGAGGCAGCTTTGGTACTGTAATTGCTAATATCCTTGCAGAAAACGGTCATGCAGTTAACCTGTGGTTGCGTGATAGGGAACTGGTTGAAATCATCAATACCAGACATGAAAATCCCGTTTATCATCCCGGCTACAAACTCGGTGAACTGATTCACGCCTCTGCGTCACTGGGGCAGGTGCTGAAGCAGGCAGAGCTCGTGTACCTGTCTATTCCAGGCAAAGCTTTTCGTACCGTGCTTCAGCAGGCGCGTCAATTCATGCCGGAACAGGCGACCCTCGTTAGCACCACCAAGGGTATTGAAGCCGGCACCTTCAAATTGATGAGCCAGATTATCGCTGATGAATTCCACGGCCATCCTTGTGGTGTGATGAGCGGGCCGAATCTGGCTGGTGAAATTGCCCGACATCAACTCACGGCGAGTGTGATTGCCAGCAAGGACGAAGCGGTTTGCAAGCGGGTACAAAATACATTGGCCTGCGGCTATTTTAGGCTTTACGGCAGCACGGATGTCTGCGGCGTTGAACTGGGCGGGGTATTAAAAAATATCTATGCCATTATGGCTGGCATGGCATCAGCAATGGGACTCGGCCAGAATACCGTTAGCATGTTGATGACTCGCAGCCTTGCCGAGATGAGCCGCTTCGCCGTACATTTCGGTGCAGACCCCATCACCTTTCTCGGCTTGTCCGGTGTTGGTGATTTGTTTGTTACCTGTACCTCACCGTTGAGTCGCAACTTCCGGATTGGCTTCGAATTGGGTAAAGGTGTTTCACTGGATGATGCCGTGAAACAGGTTGGCCAGATTGCCGAGGGTGTAAACACGCTCAGCCAGATCAAACTTAAAGCCGATGAACTCGGTGTTTCAATGCCGCTTGCTACATCCCTGCATCGCATACTCTTTGAAGGCTCGGGTATTGAACGCGAGGTTGCATCCCTGATGGAAAGGGAAAGTGCCAATGATGTCGAGTTTTCCCTGAGGGCTGATTGAAAAATGAAACTGTTTCTTATGCGTCACGGTGAAGCAAGTTGGGATGCCGCCAGCGATTACGATCGGCGGCTCACTGAAAGGGGCGGGCAGCAAGTGCTTGCGCAAGCTGAAAAACTTGTTCGGGAAATGCAGGCGATCAACCGTGTTTTTACCAGCCCTATTGTAAGAGCCAGACAAACCTGTGATTTATATCTGGACGCAATTGCTTATCAGGGAACCGTTAGTCAGGTTGACTGGCTGAGGCATGAAACATCAGCGGGTAAGGCGATTGAAGCGCTTTATACCACCCTGGGTAACGATTTTCAGGGGGAGGTGATTTTATTTTCCCACCAGCCACTTGCCAGTCAGTTT
>JAGRJA010000156.1 GCA_020443005.1 Pseudomonadales bacterium | reverse complement strand
CTATGCGCCTCTTCTTGAAAGAAAAACCAAGAATGGTGGGCGAAATAACGCTGGGCGAATAACCACTCGCCATAAAGGTGGCGGTCACCGCCAGCACTATCGTGTAATCGATTTCAAGCGTAACAAAGATGGCGTTCCTGCCAGAATCGAAAGGGTTGAGTATGACCCGAATCGGACGGCTAATATTGCGCTTGTTTGTTATGCTGATGGTGAACGGCGTTATATTATTGCGCCGAAAGGGTTGAAAGTGGGTGATGTGGTTCAGTCTGGTAGTAGTGCACCTATCGCTGTAGGAAATTGCTTGCCATTGCGCAATATGCCAGTTGGTAGTGTGGTTCACTGTGTTGAGATGAAACCAGGCAAAGGGGCTCAAATGGCTCGTTCGGCTGGCGCATCGGCTCAGCTTGTTGCTCGTGAAGGTCAGTATGCAACATTGCGTTTGAGAAGTGGTGAAATGCGAAAAGTGCTGTCTGAGTGTCGCGCAACAATGGGTGAGGTTTCTAACAGCGAGCATAACCTCAGGTCTTTGGGTAAGGCCGGAGCCTCTCGATGGAGAGGTGTTCGTCCCACGGTGCGTGGTGTTGCTATGAACCCTGTCGACCACCCGCATGGTGGTGGAGAGGGTCGCACATCGGGAGGGCGTCATCCGGTTTCACCTTGGGGTATGCCTACTAAGGGTTACAAGACTCGTAAGAACAAGCGAACTAACAAATTAATTGTTAGGGCGCGTGGTAAAAAATAAAGAGATGAGAGGTTTTTGAGCGTGCCAAGATCACTTAGAAAAGGTCCTTTTGTTGATCTTCACTTGATGAAAAAAGTGGAGGCAGCTGTTGAGGCAAATGATAAACGGCCTATAAAAAGTTGGTCTAGAAGGTCAATGATTTTGCCTAACATGGTTGGTTTGACTATCGCTGTTCATAATGGAAAACAGCATGTTCCTGTTTATGTGACTGAGGAAATGGTTGGTCACAAGCTTGGTGAGTTTGCTGCGACAAGGACCTATAGGGGTCATGCTGCAGACAAAAAGGCCAAACGATAATTTCGGAGGGTTTTATGGAAGTTGCTGCTAGATTGAAAGGCGCTCGGACTTCGGCTCAAAAAGCCAGATTGGTGGCTGACCAGATACGGGGTAAAAAAGTTGAAGATGCTTTGGATTTGCTGAATTTCAGCAACAAAAAAGCTGCGCATATTGTAAAAAAAGTTTTGGAGTCCGCTATAGCGAATGCTGAACACAATGATGGTGCGGATGTCGATGAGTTGAAAGTGTCAACTGTTTTTGTTGACGAAGGGATGACGATGAAGCGGATCAAGCCAAGAGCTAAAGGTCGGGCTGACCGTATATTTAAAAGAACTTGTCATATCACTGTGAAAGTTGCAGAGCAGAATTAAAGGATAGGAGACCGTAAATGGGTCAGAAAGTACATCCAACAGGTATGCGTCTTGGTATTGTTAAAAAACATACATCTGTATGGTATGCCGAGAAAGCTGAATACGCTGATAACTTGTATACAGATATAAAGGTTCGTGAATATCTTGAAAAAGAGTTGGCAAAAGCGTCCGTAAGCAGAATTGAGATCGAGCGTCCGGCTCAGGCAGCGCGAATAAAAATATTCACGGCCAGACCGGGGATTGTGATTGGCAAAAAGGGTGAGGATGTTGATCAGCTTCGTCAAAAATTGACAAAATTGATGGGTGTTCCTGTAACTATCAATATTGAAGAGATCAGAAAGCCTGATCTTGACGCGAAGCTTGTTGCCCAGAATGTTGCTCAGCAGCTTGAGCGCCGCGTGATGTTTCGTCGTGCGATGAAGAGGGTTGTTCAGAATGCGATGCGTCAAGGTGCTCTTGGTATTCGTGTTCAGGTCGGTGGTCGTTTGGGTGGTGCTGAAATCGCCAGGACGGAGTGGTATAGGGAAGGGCGCGTTCCTCTTCACACGCTTCGTGCAGATATTGATTATGCGACTGCAGAGGCTGAGACTACCTACGGAATCATAGGTGTAAAAGTCTGGATTTTCAAAGGCGAAATCCTTGGGCATGAAGAAAATGTTGAAACAGCTGTTTCAACAAGAAATAAAACTGTTAAGTAACCGAGAGGTACGCAGAAATGTTGCAGCCGAAGCGTACAAAGTTTCGCAAAATGATGAAGGGCCGGAACCGTGGTTTGGCCCAGCGTGGTAGTAAAGTCAGTTTTGGTGAATACGGGCTGAAGGCTTCTGAGCGAGGTCGATTGACAGCGCGTCAGATTGAAGCTGCGCGTAGAGCTATGACGCGCCATATTAAGAGGGGTGGGAAAATTTGGATTCGTGTTTTTCCAGATAAGCCAATAACTCAAAAGCCATTAGAAGTTCGACAAGGCAAGGGTAAAGGTAGTGTTGAGTACTGGGTTGCTCAGATTCAGCCGGGCAAGGTGCTTTACGAAGTTGAAGGCGTCAGTGAGGAATTGGCAAGAGAGGCTTTTGCTTTGGCAGCTTCAAAGCTACCGATGAAAACTATATTTGTTAAACGGCAGTTGATGTGATGAATATTTCAGAATTGAAGGATAAATCGGTTAGTGAGCTAAATGCCGAATTGCTAAAACAGCGTGAAGAACAGTTCAAGTTGAGAATGCGCCTATCAACGGGTCAGCTTGGTCAAACTCACCTGTTAAGGCAGGTGCGTCGTGATATAGCGCGAATTAAAACAGTTTTGACCAGTAAATCAGGTGAGTAAACAAGTATGACGGATCAAAATAGGGCGCGTGTCCTGACAGGCAGGGTTGTTAGCGACAAAATGGATAAGACTGTTACGGTGCTTATCGAGCGCAGAGTAAAACATCCTGTCTATGGGAAGTATATCAGCAAGTCTTCCAAGGTGAAGGCGCATGATGAAACAAATGATTGCAGAATGGGCGATTTGGTCACCATTAAGGAGTCAAGGCCTCTTTCGAAAAGCAAAACATGGGTTCTTGTTAATATTGATGAGAGAGCCGCTGAAATTTAATTCATGGCTTTTTCAATGGGGTTCTGAAAATGATTCAAACACAAACTTATTTAGATGTTGCAGATAATAGTGGTGCACGGCGTGTGATGTGTATAAAGGTTCTGGGCGGTTCTCATCGTCGTTATGCATCGGTAGGTGACATCATTAAGGTTTCTGTCAAAGAAGCTATACCGCGCGGTAAGGTGAAAAAAGGTCAAGTCATGAACGCAGTTGTTGTGCGGACAAGAAAAGGTGTTCGTAGGGCTGATGGCTCTTTAATCCGCTTCGATGACAATGCCGCAGTGCTGCTGAACACTCAGCACGCGCCAATTGGAACCAGGATATTTGGCCCTGTAACGCGTGAGCTCAGAGGCGAAAAATTCATGAAAATTATTTCTCTGGCGCCGGAAGTATTGTGACAAAGCCTAAAGTGAGGTTTGTAAGGTGAAAAAGATTAAGACCAAAGATGAAGTTGTTGTTATTGCCGGCAAGGATAAGGGCAAGCGTGGCAAGGTGAAAAGCATCCTCGATAACAATCGGGTGTTGGTGTCTGGGGTTAATGTTGTAAAGCGACATACCAAACCCAATCCACAATTGGGCGTGCAGGGTGGGATTGTTGAAAAAGAGGCGCCTATACAGATTTCCAATATTGCAATCTTTAATCCGAAGTCTAATAAAGCAGACAGGGTGGGTATTCAAGTGCTTGAAGGCGGGAAAAGAGTGCGTGTTTTTAAATCTG
>JAGRJA010000155.1 GCA_020443005.1 Pseudomonadales bacterium | reverse complement strand
CACCACCATGAATAATGCCATTTTTGTCCGCCCTGAAGCGCACCTGACCAGCCTTTGCATTCTTGACAGCAGTGGCAACATCTGGCGTAACCGTACCTGTCTTGGGATTTGGCATCAAACCTCTGGGCCCTAAAACCTGCCCTAGCTGACCTACAACACGCATAGCATCAGGGGAAGCAATAACCACATCAAAATCCATATTACCCGCTTTCACTTGCTCGGCCAGATCATCCATACCCACCAGATCAGCACCGGCCTCTTTGGCTGCTTCAGCATTGGCACCCTGCGTAAAAACGGCTACACGAACCTCTTTACCAGAACCGTGCGGAAGCGTCGTAGCCCCCCTAACAGCCTGATCAGATTTTCTTGGGTCGATTCCCAGATTGATCGCCACATCAACCGTCTCTTCAAACTTGGCCTTCGGAGCATTTTTCAGAATATTGACAGCATCCTCAAGCGAATACTGCTTACCCGGCTCAACAAGAGCTCTGCATGCCTTAACGCGCTTTGACATTTTAGCCATAGTTAAACACCCTCAACATCAATTCCGGCACTACGAGCAGTACCGGCAATAGTACGAACAGCCGCATCGAGATCAGCAGCTGTGAGATCCGGCATCTTGACTGCAGCGATCTCCTCCAGCTGGGCACGAGTCACCTTTCCAACTTTCACAGTATTCGGCGTGCTGCTACCGGACTTGAGATTTAATGCCTTTTTAAGAAGCACAGATGCAGGGGGTGTTTTCGTGATAAATGTAAAGCTTCTATCGGCATACACTGTAATGACAACAGGAATGGGAAGCCCTGGCTCCAGACTTTGTGTTGCCGCATTAAACGCTTTACAAAATTCCATGATATTGACACCGTGCTGACCCAAAGCTGGACCAACAGGCGGACTAGGGTTTGCCTTGCCAGATCCAACCTGAAGCTTGATATAGGCCTGAATTTTCTTTGCCATTAAGTTTCGTCTCCTGTAATTGGGTTATATCGCCTCAGAAATATTTAGGAAAATATTCTTCACCGGCTCCCCTGTTAACCACCAAGTCTGGCAGCACCTTCTTCCCGCAATCATTCCTGACGGCAGGAACACACAATCAAGTCTTTTCAACCTGACTGAAATCCAGTTCCACGGGTGTTGATCGTCCAAAAATCAAAACCGCAACACGCAGCTTGCTTTTCTCGTAATTAACTTCCTCAACAACCCCGTTAAAATCATTAAACGGACCATCCGTCACACGAACCATCTCTCCTGGCTCAAAAACTGTTTTCGGCCTCGGACTTTCTGTGCCAGCCTCTATTCTCTGCAGGATCGCCTTGGCTTCGGCGTCTGTAATCGGCGCTGGTTTATCGGCCTTGCCCCCGATAAACCCCATAACCCGGGGAGTATCTTTAACAAGGTGCCAAGTTGCATCGTTCAACTCCATCTGAACCAATACATAACCGGGAAAAAACTTGCGCTCACTCTTGCGCTTTTGCCCGGCCTTCATTTCGACAACCTCTTCGGTGGGAACAAGTATCTCACCAAAACTGTCCTGCATAGAATGCAGCGACACTCGCTCTTTGAGAGCTGCCGCCACTTTCTTCTCATAACCCGAGTAGGCGTGTACCACATACCAACGCTTGGCCATCAAATATCACCCTAGACTAAATACAATTGTGGACACCCAGCCAAAAAACATATCCAGCAACCAAAGGATAATCGACATCACAAAGACCACGAACACAACTATAAGCGTTGTCTGTGTCGTCTCTTGACGCGTTGGCCAAACAACCCTGTAAATTTCAAGACGCGCCTGTTTTACCAACTGCCAGAATGCACTCCCTTTCTCCGTATAAACCGCCACCACAAAAGCGATACAGACGACCGGCAACAAGCCCAACACCCTGTATAAAACCGGGTATTGGTCAAAATAGTAATAACCGTAAACACCTGAAACCAAAAGGACGACAGAAACAAGCCACTTCAACAAGTCAATCGAACCTCTACCACTTGCATGCGATTCCGGTTTTGCACTCATTTGAAATTAATCTGCCTTCTGTTTCGTTTTTAATGGCAGGCCAGGAGGGACT
>JAGRJA010000154.1 GCA_020443005.1 Pseudomonadales bacterium | reverse complement strand
TATCGGAATTTTCTGAAAAGCAATGAATTCTTCAAGTCTTTACCTGAGTACCGATTGATTGATCCTCAGCAACCGTTGAAAAATATTCAGGCGTGCATGGATGAGTTTGCTACTTCATGGTTGTCAAGATGTAAATCGAAAGCTCCTTTCGTAAAAAATCCTCCAGTGTTTTTCATCGGCTTTCCTCGTTCCGGTACAACTCTGCTTGGCAGGATGCTGAACAGCCACTCAAAAATTCATTTGATTGAGGAAAAAGTGAGTCTGGAAAAGTTTATCGCAGACACCTTGCCAAAAGAAAAGCAATACCCTCGAAACCTGGCTGAACTAACTGAAAACCAGATAAGGAATTTGCAAATTCTGTATATGGAAGAAATAAAAAAACATGTTGGAAATGAGGCTGATCTGGTTCATAAGTTGTTGATCGATAAAGTGCCAATGAATACTGTTCACCTCGGGCTCATCTACCGACTATTCCCGGAAGCCAAGGTTATCTTTAGTCTCCGGAATTGTGCGGATGTTGTTTTGAGTTGTTTTATGCAGAAATTTGGTCTGAACAACACAATGGCAAACTTTCTGGATCTTAAAAGTACTGCAAATCTATACAATAAAACTATGGAGTTGTTTGAGCTGTATCAGAATACACTTCAACTGCAGATAATAAGTGTTCGTTACGAGAACCTGATTGTCGATACAGAATATGAGCTGAAAGTTTTATTTGATTTTTTGGAGTTGCCTTGGGAGGAGGGGGTTCTCAACTATCGACAAAATTCCTTTGGCGCAGAAATCAATACTCCGAGTTATGCGGCTGTGTCTGAAAAATTATATTCAAGTTCCAGGGAGCGCTGGAAAAATTATGAGAAACAGCTTCAACCGGTTTTGCCAATAATACAACCGTGGTTAGAGAAATTCGGATATTCAGAAGAGAGCAGCTAGCCATATTCTGTCCACCGCAAAGTAGCTCGCAATATGCGGGCTATTTTTTGTAATAAATATATTTTTGGTTGGGTTTTGTATGTTGTGGTTCAATAATTTCATGATCCTTGTTTTTTTCTTCAGTGCGCCGATGCGCGTTTGCGCGATAGAAGGCTCGTCTTCCACAATGTAGATCAGGTTTTTATTCACCGTTTATTCCATCAATAGGCTTTTCAGGCGGGTGTTGGTTCAGGGTTATCTTACACGCGGTTTTGTGAAATTGCAGGAGGATGTTTTGAACTGGCTATTCCGGTTCTGCTCAGGCTGTGAACATGTGCTCTTTTGGTATTCCGGTTTTGCCTGGTCTGAAGTTGGTATTTCGGCGTGGTTTTAGTATTATTCACCCGTATTAGTTGAATCTATATTGGATACACGGTAGTGAATCGCCCCGAGTTTATCGGAGGGTATAATTCTTTAGTAATGAGGATATTACCCTATGAGCAAGAAACCAGGATACTCTCCCGAAGTACGGGAGCGAGCCGTTCGCATGGTGCTGACTGGCGAACATGAACATACATCCCGCTGGGCAGCCGTCCAGTCCGTTGCCGCCAAGATTGGTTGCACCCCGCAGACCCTGCTGTCATGGGTTAATAAGGTGGAAGTGGATACCGGTGTTAGACCCGGCGTCACAACTGATCAGGCTGCTCGCCTGAAGGAGCTGGAGCGGGAAAACCGGGAGCTCAAACGCGCCAATGAGATTCTGCGCAAGGCATCCGCTTTTTTTGCCCAGGCGGAGCTCGACCGCAAACCGAAGTATTAGTGGACTTCATAGACCAGCACCGGAGTACTCTGGGTGTCGAGCCGATCTGCAAGGTATTGCCGATTGCACCCTCCACCTACCATCGCCATAAAGAACATCAACAGCACCGTGAACGCCGGAGTGACCGAGCCCGGCGTGACGAACAGCTGTCCGTCGACATCCGGCGTGTCTGGGAACGGAACCATGGCGTGTACGGGGCGCAGAAGGTCTGGCGTCAACTTGGCCGGGAAGACATTGCTGTTGCCCGCTGCACGGTAGAGCGCCTGATGAAGGAGCTGGGTCTACAAGGCGTGAGACGAGGCAGGCGCTGCATTACCACCATTGTGGGAGATGTCATCAATAAACCACTGGATCTGGTGAATCGCCAGTTTACGGCAGACCGTCCCAACCGCTTATGGGTGGCTGATATCACCTATGTCGCTACCTGGTCGGGTTTTGTTTATGTGGCGTTTGTGGTGGATGTGTTTTCCCGCTGTATCGTTGGCTGGCGTGTGCTGAAGTCCATGCAAACGGATCTGGTGCTGGATGCACTGGAGCAGGCCTTGTGGGCGCGTGGCAAGCCTCAGGGTGTCACTCACCACAGTGACCGAGGCAGCCAGTACCTGTCGATTCGCTACTCTGAACGGTTGGCAGAGGCAGGTTTCAATGCTTCCGTTGGCAGTGTTGGGGATTCCTATGACAATGCGTTAGCAGAGACCATCAATGGTCTTTACAAAACTGAAGTCATATACAAGGACGGGCCGTGGAAAGGCATGGAAGATGTTGAGCGGGCTACACTCACCTGGGTGAGCTGGTTTAACAACGAAAGATTGCTGGGTTCGATCGGCCATATTCC
>JAGRJA010000153.1 GCA_020443005.1 Pseudomonadales bacterium | reverse complement strand
TCATGGCTCGGCGCCGGATATCGCCGGTCAGGATAAAGCCAATCCTCTGGCGACTATCTTGTCGTTGTCGATGATGCTGAAATATTCACTGGCAGAAAACGCGGCGGCGAAAGCAATAGAGCTTGCGGTGGGCAAAGTACTTGACGAAGGTTTCAGAACGGCTGATATCCATACAGCCGGTTTGCAGTGTATAGGCACAAAAGCAATGGGCGATGCTGTCGTTGCAGCGCTCTGATTAACGGTTTTTTATTTTAAAGTTCAGAGAAGTGTGAATATGAAAGTCGGGTTTGTGGGTTGGCGAGGCATGGTGGGTTCCGTGCTGCTGGAGCGAATGCTGGAAGAAAATGATTTTGAGGGTCTGGAGCCGGTGTTTTTTTCAACTTCCCAGGTCGGCCAGCAGGGGCCGGATGTGGGTTACGCTACAGGTGCATTGCAGGATGCCAATGACCTTGAAGCGTTGGCCGAACTGGAAGTGATTATTTCCTGTCAGGGAGGGGATTATACCAAGGCTGTTTATCAACCCTTGCGGGATTCCGGATGGCAGGGTTACTGGATAGATGCTGCTTCGAGCCTGAGAATGAGTGACGAGGCAATTATTATTCTGGATCCGGTCAATGCGGATGTCATCAAGCGTGGTCTGGAAAATGGTGTCAGGACATTTGTTGGTGGAAACTGCACGGTCAGCCTGATGCTGATGGCCCTCGGCGGTCTATTTCGTCAGGATCTTGTCGAATGGGTTTCGGCGATGACTTATCAGGCAGCGTCAGGGGCGGGCGCCCAGAATATGAGGGAGCTGATTCGGCAGATGGGGGTTATAGAGCAATCTGTCTCCCGTGAGTTGGCGACGCCTTCATCGGCAATTCTCGATATTGACCGCCAGGTTGCCAAGACGCTGCGTTCCGATATTTTTCCGGTTGATAATTTTGGCTATCCCTTGGCGGGCAGTCTTCTGCCCTGGATTGATACCCAGCTTGAAAATGGTCAAAGCCGGGAAGAGTGGAAAGGTCAGGTTGAAACCAACAAGATTCTCGGCAGATCGTCAGCGATACCTGTAGACGGTATATGCGTGCGTATAGGCGCTATGCGCTGTCATAGTCAGGCTTTGACCGTGAAACTGAGGAAGGATGTAAGCCTGTCAGAAATTGAAGGACTGATCGCCGATGCCAATCAGTGGGTGCAAGTCGTTCCAAATACGCGTGAAGACAGTCTTCGCAGGTTAACACCGGCGGCTGTTACCGGAACCTTGTCGATTCCCGTGGGCCGCTTGAGAAAAATGTCGATGGGCGACCAGTTTTTATCGGCTTTTACGGTTGGTGATCAATTGTTGTGGGGGGCTGCGGAGCCCTTGAGAAGAATGCTGGCAATTTTGAGAAACGGCTAATAAGCGGCTTTCTGATGCTGCTTTTAATCAGCAGGCCGTTGAAGTGTGCATTGTGTCTGATAAATCAATAAAACGACTGTGGACGCGCTTGAAATTCCGGCAGGGCAGTTGATAAAAGACCATTTATAATGAATACTTACGCGGTTTATTGAAGGTTTATTCTACTTTTAGGAGCGGGTTTCTGATTGGTGAAAGCCTGCTGTCGACTGAATCGGGGTGTTTGTTGCATTTGGCCCGCTGGGTACAAGAGTGATAAATCCGGGTGTTATTTCAAGGATCAACATGGTGTTTTTCCATAAAAAGGGGTTGCAAAACATGGGCTTGCGAAATTTACGAGTAAAATCGGTCGCTCTTCTCTCACTGCTTTTTACAATAGCTTTTTCCTCTCAGGTCTGGTCGATTGGCCTGGGAGAGATCAACCTGAAATCCCCTCTGAATGCCCCCCTGGATGCAGAAATACATTTGTTGCAGGTTAATGATCTGGGCGAAAACGAGATTCTTGTCAACCTTGCCCCACAGGCTGATTTTGACCGCGCAGGTGTCCCCCGTCGTTTTTTCCTGCGCAATATCAAATTCAAACTCGATCTGAATAATGAGAAAGGGCCTCTCATCAAGGTTTTTAGTCATGAAGCCATTCAGGAGCCTTACCTGAATTTCATTGTTGAGGTGATGTGGCCGAATGATCGTTTGTTGCGCGAATATGTGGTTTTAATGGATTTGCCAGCGGTTGATGGCAGTGGAATTGCGCGACCGGTAAGAGTTAACCGACAAAAGCAGCTTTCAGATGATGAGCTGATGGCGGACATTCCTGAAAAATACAAGGTTTCTGCGTCAGCCGCCAAGCGAACATCTTCTTCGGTA
>JAGRJA010000152.1 GCA_020443005.1 Pseudomonadales bacterium | reverse complement strand
TAGTCAGTGTTTATCGATATGATCCTGCAAAAGACAATGAACCATACATGCAGGATTACAATCTTGATATACCCGAAGGTAAGGATTTGATGGTTCTTGATGTTCTTGAGCTTCTCAAAGCACAGGATTCTTCTCTCGCCTACCGCCGCTCCTGCCGTGAGGGAGTCTGTGGCTCCGATGGCATGAATATCGGTGGTAAAAACGGTCTTGCCTGTATCATGCCTTTATCTGAAGCAGCAAAAGGCAACAAACTGGTTCTTCGTCCTTTGCCAGGTCTTCCTGTTATCCGCGATCTCGTGGTTGATATGAGCCAGTTCTACGAACAGTATGAAAAGATTGAGCCCTACCTGATCAACAACAAACCTGCTCCGGCCATTGAAAGACTGCAAAGTCCAGAAGAACGGGAAAAACTGGATGGTCTTTATGAATGTATTCTCTGTGCCTGTTGTTCAACAGCCTGTCCTTCTTTCTGGTGGAATCCGGATAAATTTGTAGGGCCATCAGGTTTGTTGCAAGCATATCGGTTTCTGATTGACAGTCGTGATACGGCCACCGAAGAAAGGCTTTCCAAACTGGATGATCCCTTTAGCGTTTTCCGCTGCCACGGTATACAGAATTGTGTGGCTGTATGCCCTAAAGGCTTGAATCCAACAAAAGCAATAGGTCATATAAGGAATATGTTGCTGCAGAGCGCTACCTGATAACATCTAAAAGCTGAAGCTTGTGAACTCGCTTCACAAGCCATCTTCAGATTGTTCAGGTGTATTTATAAGTTGTAATCGTTTTACTTTATATCCCTGAGGATAGGGCAAAATGCAGGATAAATCGATGGAGGCGCTTTGGCGCACTTCTCACATTACCGGCAGCAATGCAGCTTATGTAGAAGACATCTACGAAAATTATCTGCTCGATCCAGCAACAATTCCACCGGAATGGAAAGACTACTTTGATCGTTTACCTCGGGTCGAAGGTGTTCCGACGCAAGATATACCGCACTCAACTATCCAGAAACATTTTGAACTGCTCGGCAAACGCCGCTCCAGGCCATTGGTAATACCGGGTTCAGGCGGTGTCAATATTGAGCACGAACGCAAACAGGTTCAGGTTCTTCACCTCATAAGCTCTTATCGAATCCGGGGGCACCAGAAAGCCAGGCTTGACCCGCTAGGGCTGATGGTGCGAGAGCATGTGCCAGACCTCGAGCTTGGTTTTCATCAATTAAGCAGGGCAGATCTCGATACGGTATTCCAGACCGGCTCCCTTTTTATCGGTCAAAGCGAGGCAAAACTGGGAGATATCATTCATGCGCTCGAGCAGACATATTGCACGCATGTCGGCCCGGAAATCATGCACATCACTGACCTTTCAGAGAAACAGTGGTTGCAGCAAAGACTTGAGAGCATGAGATCCCACCCGAATTATCAGGCTGAGATCAAGAAGTATCTTTTAGAGCGTCTGACCGCCGCAGAGGGCTTGGAACGCCATCTTGACAGCAAATACCCCGGTACCAAACGGTTCGGGCTGGAAGGTGGGGAAAGTCTTGTTCCCCTGTTAAGTGAAGCGATACACAGAGCAGGGAACTACGGTGCCAAGGAAGTTGTTATGGGTATGGCTCACCGTGGCCGGCTGAATGTTCTCGTGAATATACTCGGTAAAACACCTTCGGAATTATTTGAGGAATTTGAAGGCAAAAAGCTGGTGAACACTTCTGGAGATGTCAAATACCATCAGGGTTTTTCATCCAATGTGATGACCGGTGGCGGTGAAGTTCATCTTGCCTTGTCATTCAACCCTTCCCATCTTGAAATCGTTTCGCCGGTTGTCGAAGGCTCTGTCAGAGCCAGACAGGATAGACGCAAAGACCTTAACCGGTCACAAGTTGTTCCCATTATTATTCATGGTGACGCTGCTTTTGCCGGGCAGGGCGTTGTTATGGAAACCTTCCAGATGTCCCAGACCCGTGCCTATGGTACAGGCGGAACACTGCATATCGTGATCAATAATCAGGTCGGTTTTACAACACACCGTCAGGACGATGTCAGATCGACTGAATACTGCACCGACATCGCAAAAATGGTTCAGGCCCCAATACTACATGTTAATGCTGACGACCCTGAAGCTGTTTTGTTTGTTACCCAGTTGGCAATGGATTATCGTCACACTTTCAAGAAAGATATTGTCATTGATCTGGTCTGTTATCG
>JAGRJA010000151.1 GCA_020443005.1 Pseudomonadales bacterium | reverse complement strand
TAAGGCGGTTGGATAGGGTTGTTGGGGATAGGAATGTAAACTATGGTAAAAGAAATTACAGTTGCGACATCGCTTAACTCGACTTCATCGACAGTAGCGACTCCTGTTTCCGGGTCAGAGCCACGAGGCGGTACGGTTATCTTCCCCGTAATCGGGGAGCGCTGGCCAACCAGTCGAGCCTCCTTGATGGCTTTCAGGAATTTGGATGTCGCATGACCTGCTGAAAAGTTATATGTCAGGCTGATTGGCGACTCAATGATTTCTACTGGACCTTCATCACTCATCGGGTTCTCTCCTTAAGCGGGTTCAAAACAGGCAATATCGGTGATAAAGCCGTGAGTTTCACTTGCCCATCGCACCTTCACTTTCATGCCGGTGGACATTTTGTCTTCACTGTCGACATCAACCATGTGGAGCATGGGTGTGTCGGCACCGTCAATTTTGACAAGCGCCCATGCGAAGGGTTTGTCGAGGTGATTTTTGGGGCGCGGGTTTGCTACCCAGCTCCATGTGGTGACTGTTCCTGTTTCAGGCAGGTTAACCAGCTCACTGAGCTCTTCAGAAGTATCCGGGTCATATTCGGTAGGAGGGCAGATGATTTTGCCGTTTGAGCCTTTGATGCCAGTCAGTTTACGGTCCCGAAGATTGGTCAGAAAAGCACCGATTACCGGGCCTACAGTCCGCGTATAGGTAAACGATACATCGAAACCGGCGCGTAATACGTCAGAATCGTCTTGAGTCATAGAATACTCCTTGGGTTATGAAGTCTTTAACCTGAATCCAGCGCCTGAAAGCACCAGACCGGCATGAAAAAGTTGAGCTTGTAGGGTAGGAATTTGCCGCCATGATGTCTCTACCGATTTATACCTAGCAAAGGTATAAAATACTTTATTGAACAATAACTTGTCTCCACTATTTCGCAATGGTTCTAGCCTTGGGCTGCATTCGGGAGGATTCATTCCGGAAACAGTTTTGGCAAGGTGACCTCAGGCTTGCGGAGCAGAGTATTCTTTTTCTGATTACGGATAAAAAGAGCGAGCTGTTGACCCAGTTTTTTCCCATTCCAGGTGTTCGTTGTACCATTATTGTTGAACAGGTATTCATCCAGTTCATTCAAGGCTGAGCCTAATGCGGCATCATTGCAGAGATACCGAAGATCATTGATCGTGGGCTCTGTTGCCAGATTGAAATGATGCTTGCCCCACTGACGCAGGTAGCGTCGGCAATCCCGCGGATTATTGTTATCACAGGCTTTTTGACATTGACGCATGAGCGCTTGCACGTCTTTCAGGCGTTGATCATCTTTTCCGTTAGACGATGAATCAATCTGATCGGATGTTTTGGCCTGTTTTTGTCGGTATAACAACAGCAGGGTCGTTAACCAAAGGAGAAGCAAAACGCCCGAAGTAATGATCCAATAGATATTGTCCGACAGGGTGTCATTCTCTATCGCATTGCCTTCCTTTTCGATTGTATCGTCAGCCCCGGGGATTATCGGCGAATCCGGTTTGTCTTCATCTTCGGGATTATGATTGCTGACATCTGCCATCAACCCTTGCCCCTGGTTTGACAAGGATGAGGCCCTTGTTGAAGTTGAAGTTGAAGTTGATGTGGCTGCCGGCTCAACCCTCAGGGTACGGCCTTTTAAAATACGCTTTTCTTCCTTGCCGGTTTTGGCATTCCACCAGATGATAACGGTATCGGGAAGAACAAATTCTCCCGCTTTGGTGGGCACAATCGCATAGGACTGCTCTCGTTTGGCCAGCAAGTTTCTGTTTCTGTGGGTGTCTGAGAGCTGCGGTGATTCAGGATATATTTTAAGCCCGTCGATGTCGGGTATTTCAATGCCCGGAAGTTGGGCTGAGTGTAAACCTTCAGCAGTGAGAATGACTTTCCGGGTCAAGGTATCGCCAACAGACACCGTGTTGGTATTGTTACTCCACTGATCCTGAAGGTTCAGCTCTACTGCCGGCAGCCATGCATCACCGGTATAATTGACCGGTTTCGGTTGAATATCGAGCTCGATAGGCTCTGATACCAGACGCCTGTTTTCTGAAGGTGGCGCAAAGAAGAAACCGCGCTGGTTTGGCAGGGATAAGGCCAGATCAGCCTGAAAAGAGGGAATGTAAAGTTTGCCACTGGATTGCGGAAAAACGGCATAGTTATGTTCGATCACGAGGTAACGAATGCCGTTCTCGATTTTTTCAAAATTATTTTCACCGAGATCGAGGAAGTTGGCATTATCGATGTGTGGTGCAGTGAGTCGAAAACCTTCCAGATTTCGTGATGAACTGACCCTTACCGTGATTTGTACCTGTTGCTGTACATACGCTTCTTCGGGCGAAATGCGAATGTCGATATCCAGTTCTTTAAGGGCGCTGCCTTTTTGCGAAGACGAAGCACTACCCGAGTTAACTTCGATGGGTATTGCATTGCTGATCAGATTGCCACTGTGGAATGAAGGAATCAGCAGTTTACCGGCCCGTTTTGGCCTTAGTTGAAGTATCCATTCCACACTCGATGTTTTTTTGCCGTTAATGATATTCATACTGGAGCTGTTGCTTTGGGAAAGAATGATGAAATCTTCAGACAAGATGCCCATATCCGGTTTGCTGGCAAAGGCGCTTCCTTCAATCTTAAGCGTTAGCGTGAAGCTTTCATTCAGGTTTAGCGTATTTCTGTCAACAGAGGCTGTGAAATCATTGCTCGCGTAGGCAGCATGACAACCCAACAGAAAAATTAACATTATCAGTCGGGCATATTGAAAAAATGAAAAGCCAGAAAATGGCAGTTGCAGACACTGGAAACAATTAAGGTTTTTCAGTCTGCTGTAAATAGACGAATAATCACCAGCGTTCATCTTGTTCACTCACCTTTCCTTGTTGTTGATTAAGTCGGTAGTAATAGTCAAATTTGTTTTTAAGAAGACCGGACGGGTCATCGGGAACCTGTCGCAACCATTGATTAACCTGCTGTCGTTGTTCTTCCGTTAATCCATCCTGTATCAGCGATTTATTGCCTGTGTCCGGGTTTCCGTCATGGGAATTTTCTACTGTGCTGCTGTCCTGATATCGGGTTTCTTCTGCGGCTTTTTCAGGCATGTCTTTTTGGCTGGATGACGCGGCTTCTTTTTTGCCTGCTTGTGCATTGTTTTCCGGATGTCGACGAGCGTCTTCGCTATCAGTGTTTTCAGCAGCATCCTTCTGTTTTTTTTGTTCAGACTGCGGCTTCTTTGTGCCACTTTCAGAAGACGAACTTTCGCTCTCCGAATGATTTTTTTCAGTGCTATTGTTTGCGGTAGGCTTGTTTTGGGTAGAAGATTTGTCCGGCTTGTGAGCAGCAGAGTCGTTTGTGTTTTGTTGAGCACTATTGTCTGAATTATCGGCATCAGCCTGGCTATTAGCGGCATTATTGTCTTCTTTGGCGCTGTTTTGTTGCTCATCCTGAGACTTGTGTTCTTCATTTGAAGGAGATGTTTGCTGTTGTTTCTGCGCCTCATTCTCCTTGATTATTTTTTCAATCAGGTCGCGATTGAATCGTGCATTCTGATTATCAGGATTAACAGACAGGGCTTTGTCGTAGGCTTCAATGGCTTCTGCAAAGCGCAAGCTTTTTGCAAGGCTGTTACCTTTATTGTAGAGGCTCACATCACTTTCAGGCGTTTCGGAGAAGTGTTTTTCTGCCTGCTGGTAGTTGCCCAGCTCGTATTCACTCGCGCCAAGTATTTCCGGATTTTTGCTGTATTGAAGTGCTTTTTCGTAATCTTTTTGATGCAGCGCCTTTTCAGCGAGCTGCTCTTTATTGAGCCAGAGTTCGTCACAACTCAGACTGAGGGCATTTTGTGGTTGAAAAAAAAACAGCACCGGTAACAGAAAGAGAAGGCCTTTACGGAAGAAAAAAACAAAGAAAATGGCAATAACCGGTGCAAACCAGAATCCGCTGTCCATCCACTGTTGGCCAGTTTCACTGTCTGTATCGCTCAAATCAGCATTGATCGCGTCTTTTTCTGTGAACCG
>JAGRJA010000150.1 GCA_020443005.1 Pseudomonadales bacterium | reverse complement strand
TGATAAAACCCGGATGCACAAGGCCTGGTCTGATACCACTGTTGGCAAGGTCGCTACGTAAGCTTCGAATGAAATAATTAACTGCGACTTTTGAGGCACCGTAAATAGAGGCACGCGGAAAAGCAACATCGGCACTGAGGCTGCTTAATGCAACAATCTGGGGCAGGTGATTTTCTCTCCGAATCAGGGGCAGGGCGGCTTGTATGCAGCGCACCGTTCCCATGAAGTTGGTGTTGATGAGCTTTTGTGCCTGTTCGCAATCGATGTCACCCTTGTCGAAATAATGGCATATGCCTGCACAGGTGATCACCATATCAAGAGAGGGGGAGTTTTTCCTGATTACTGCAACCGCGTTTGTTACGCTGTGATTGTCAGTTACATCACAGGGCAGTGCAATAATGTCTGTATACTGACGGGACAAGGCCGACAATGCGACTGTATCGCGAGAAGATGCATAAATGTGGTTGCCGGCGGATGCCAGTTGTTGAACAAGTGCAAGGCCTATTCCGGAGGAGGCTCCTGTCACCCAGATGGTTTTGTCAGTGATTTTCAGCTTTTTTTTCATTTTGAAAGCCGCTTTTTTGTTTGTCTGATCATGTAGCCAAGAGCGGGCAAGTGTTCATAAATCATGTCGCCCAGATCGAAATAATCCCTGTGCCGGGATATTTTTCCGTCGATGGTCAGGATGGTGCAGCCCTCAACACCCAGCGCTTTGCCTTTTGCCAGAGCGGGGTGATTGAAGTGCATGTGCCATGTGATCGTGGCCCTGTTATCAGTGGAGATTATCTCATGACATTCGAAGCCCAGATTTGAGCAGCGTTTGGTCAGTTTTGAGCAATAAGCCTGAAAGGGTTCCAGGCCTTCGATTTGATGTACCGGATCAGTGAAAATCAGGGACTCACTGTAAATTTCCGGTAATCTGTCGATTGAGCTGTCGTCGAAACATTGGTAAATGTCGACAAAATTATCGAGTAGTTTTGCAGTGGATATTGTCATCGTCTTTTCCGCTGATCTTTGTTGGTTTCTGTGGTCTTTATACGCCATGAAGATCATCCGGTTCACCTTTTTTCAGATAAAAAAACAGGAAAGTCTGTTGTGATCCAAAGAGCGAAGTGCAGCGTACAAGAGTGATATTCATTCAAAGCTGTGAAACAATGGTGGTCACAATGTCAATTATTGATCAGGTGTCAATTTCCTGGAAGCCGAGCCATACACCCATGCAGAGTGACACACACCCAAAAACACCTGCTGACTGGTCAAAAGTGCTGGTTAAAGTGGCCGGGCGCGACCAACAGGCTTTTCGCAAGCTTTATGATCACTTTGGCCCTCGTCTCAAATCCTATGCATTGAAGAACAGTGCCGGTTTTTCCAGTCCATCACAGTTTGCCGAAGAACTTGTTCAGGAAGTGATGCTGCTGGTGTGGAATAAATCCCATTTGTTTGATAGCAACAAGGCGGCGGCGAGTACCTGGATATTTACGCTTGCCAGGAACAAGCGTGTCGACATGTTGCGAAAAAACCAGAATAGCGAAGTTTCTCTGGATAGCGAGGATTTCTTTCCTGAAGAAACGGATGATTTTGATCATGTGGATCATTTGCACGCTCGCCAGGTTGGGCGTCAGGTGCGCGAGGCCCTGATGGAATTACCGGATATGCAAAGGCAGGTGCTGCAGGCGGTGTACATTGAAGGTAAAACCCAGCAGGAAGTGGCCGAAGCTTTTGGTGTTCCCTTGGGCACAGTCAAGTCGCGAATCAGGCTGGCGATGGAAAAACTCAAATTATTACACGGGGAGGTGAACTGATGACCCGTTTACATCCAAATGAACAGGAGCTTATGGCTTACGCTGCCGGCAATCTTTCTGCCGGTAAACTGCTGTGTATTGCTACGCATATTGAATATTGTGAGCAGTGTCGGGCAGATATCAAACGCCTGGCAGATATGGGTGGTTCTTTTCTGGAAACCGCTGAAACAGCACCGTTGTCTGAAGACCTTTTTGAAAGGATTATGTCAAAGGCGGCTTCCCTGCCTGAAATAAAAAGTGGGGATCAAACAGCACCTTCGGTCGCAGAGACGGCTACTTGCCGACGAGCTGCAGGCCAGCCATTGAAGTCGCTTATTCCACGGCCTCTGATGAAATTGATACCTGATGGTTACGATGCCTTGCCCTGGAAAAGGCTGGGCAAGTCTCTGCGGATTACCTATTTGCCGGTCGGAGACAGTCAGTATGAGGTTTCCATGCAGCGAATTGCACCGGGTGGCAAGGTGTTTGAACATGGGCACCGTGGAGAAGAGGTGACGATTGTGCTCAAGGGTAGTTTTTCAGACCATGAAGGCTGTTATCAGCCGGGCGATTTCGTGGTGAGAAATACCGAAGACCAGCATGAACCAGTAGCAAGTAGCGATACGGAATGTATTTGTTTATCCCTGCTGAGTGAGCCAATACGGTTTACCGGCCCGTTAACCCGATTAATGAACCCGTTTCTACAGGTTAACAAGTAATTGCCCCGGCCAGCCGTGTTCCCTTGTGGCTATTATGGGAAGCGGGACGGGCTGGCCACGGCGAAAGAAGGCAACGGTTTTAGCGTTTGCCCAATTTGCGTAGTGTTGTCACCGTAAAATAATTGTCATCCCAGATTTCAGAAACAATTTCCGGTGGCCCCTTCTGTTCGTTTATCAGGTAATTGGCAAGATAGGCCTGTTTCTGCAGGTCGTGGTAGACCTCGACTCTTGCACCCATGCCGGGAAGATCGTACTGGTTGACGAAGGTGCGCATATTGGTGCGCCACAACCTGTCCTGGCCATCGTAATTATCGGCCAATGCGCCTGCCCAGGAATCTTCCTCGAGGTAGAGGCGGCGTTTCGAGTAAATGTGTCGTTTGCCATCGCGCAGTACACCGACAACAACCCAGCAGCGATGCAGTTCATAGCGCATGAGGTCAGGGTTGAGATGGCGAGGTGTCAAAATGGTCTCGTAGGATACGACAGGGTCGTCTAGCCGATTATTGTTGTAAGGGATATACAATTCTCTTTTGGCTTCCATTTTCCAGGTATAGCGGTCTGTTGCTCCGTTAAAGAGCAGTGCATCGTCAACGGTGCGCAGTCCACCCGGCCCGTCGGGGAAGTCATAGGCAATGGTCGGTGCTCGCCTGACTCTGCGAGTACCGGGCAGGTATTGCCAGGCATTACGGGAAGCAATGGAAACATCCCTGAATTCGTGAACAAGAATAACCTCGCCTTTTTTGCGAACCGGCCCCAGAATCTGCACCATGATCATGCCGCCGTAATCCTGGTTGTTGAAGGCCTCGCGTCCCATTCTTTCAGAGAAGAAAAGAATGTAGCGTTCTTCCAGTGTGGTGCGTGTACTGATGCTGCCATCGACAAACACCGCGGCGCCATCAAGTATTCCGGAGGATGCCTCAAATTGCGGGGCCGCCTGATGGTTCCAGATGAGCTCGAGACCGGTCGTTGCGAAGGGGAAAGGTGTGCCAAAGAAGGCATTGCCGGTGCCATTGCCTTCGGAGACAATTTCGGCCGACATTGCATTCAGTTTGACATTTTCATGCAGAAAGTCGCTGTAGCGGGTATCGCGTTTACTGGGGTAAACCGGCATGCGAAAGGTGTCAGGGTACATTTCAAACAGGGCGATCTGGCCGTCTGTCAGGTTATTGCTGTATGTTTTGTAATTCTGGCCTGTAATGGTGAAAAGCGGTTTTTCTTCGGGATAGGGATCCGGGTAGTGCGTACCCGTTCCCTTGTAATCAACCCACTCCGGTGCGCCGAGCATTTCGCCCGTGTAAGGCGGAATGGTACCGGCTTCATTGCCTTCAGCGATTGCTCCCATGGGTGTGAGCACTGTCCCCAGCTTTTCTGCTTCTTCCGGGCTGACTTTCGCCCAGAGGGGTGGCGCGATGACTAAAAGGAAAACAGTGAGAGCAGTGATACGCAGTGACATAAAAAAACCTTTGTTAATGGTAGTCGGTTTTCTATACTTGCAGAGAATATTAACTCTATCAAGTTATTCCTTGTAAAATGCTGTAGCATCTGGAGACTTGATGATCAAAATGAAAGACAGGAGTCTGTGTCGGAGAATGTGGTGGTTATGCGCTTAGAAGCGGTTCTCGAAGAAGCGTTTTCAGCGAAGCCTGAAAAGATGACGGAAGAAGCGTTTTCAGCGAATAAAAAAGCTGAACAGGCTCTTTTTTTCGCATTGGGGCAGCTGCATCGTGATCGCCTTCAAGGGGATGACCTGCAGAGCCTTGAGCAATTGATTACCCTCAATCCTGATTACGCGGGTAAACTGACCGCCCGTTCGACGAATATTCTCAAATTTACCGATTTGTTGTTTGATGCCTTTGTCGAAGATGCCGGGCTCGACGAAGAGCTTTCCGACAAACTTTTTCTTTTTCGTTTTGTGACTGCACAGAGCCTGCTGCTTGATAGCGGTTTTTTTCAGGATACTGCAATATTCTCGTTGCAGTTGATGGACAGCATTGGCGAGTGGCTGATCGGCTGGACGCGTGCGTTGGGTAAAACGGCCGAGAAGGCCTTACAACGCCTTGATACATTGGCGTTTTTGCTGGGTTCGGTTGATGACGCAATTTCCATTGAGCGAACGGTTTCAACTTTTAATGAGGCAACTGAGAAGGAGCTCAATCGAGCTGCTTTGCTGGAAAAAAGGGTCTGTGAATCAGAACTGGGGGTTATGGAAACCCGTCGTGCGCGCCGCACCGTCGATACGCTGATCAACAGGCTGACAAAGGGCAGCAGCCTGCGACGACACGCGATTCTTTTTATACATGGCCCGCTGCGTGATGCGCTCTACATGTTGTTACTCAAACACGACGCCCAAAGCCAGGAGTGGAAGAGAGCCGTCAAAATTGTGGAAGAACTGGTTGTCTCCCTTACGCCACAGAATGACGCAACCGCCAAACAGCGCATATACCAGATTATTCCCAAACTTCCCCAACACCTTGAAAGGCTTGTTGGCAATGTCTGCACCGAGGCGGATATGGAGCATTGGCTTGGTGGTCTGGAAGAGCTGCATATGCGCGTGCTCAGAGGCTTGCCGCTGGATACGGAAGAGCTGGGTTGCGAGGAAGTGGTTCCCCTTTCCTTTCTTGATGAGTTGAATGATATCAATACATCGGTGAGTTCGGCACTGTTGGCGAAGGCTGAAGCTGTTCAGCCGGGGCAGTGGATGATCTACACCAATGACCGGGGCGAGGACATTCGTTGCAAGCTGGCATTGAGGCTTGAAGAAACGCAACAGGTGTTGTTCGTGAATGCACAGGGTGCCAAATGCCTGGAAAAAAGTCTTGAAGAATTTGCCTATGATTTGTCTGTGCAAAATTTTGTGTTGCTGGAAAGCAAACAATTAATGACCCGTTGCAAAAAGCAGGCTATACCTGACTTTATACAGTATTATCGCCTCGAAGAAGAGCAAAAAGAACAGGAACAGCAACTCGAGAAAGAGCGGCAGCTGGCTCAGGAAAAGGCACAGCGCGAAGCGGAAGAGCTTGCAGAAAAAAACCGGCTTGCCAATTTGCAACGCATGAAAATGGAAAAGCTGGAGAGGGAAAAGCGCGAGCGTGAAGACAAACTCCGGGAAGAGGAGCGCTTGCAGAGCCAGGACAGCAGCGAGTTTGAAGAAACCTATCGGAAGGTCTGTCTGTTCAAGATAGGCTCGTGGTTTGAATTCAAAACTGAACAAGGCATACAGAAACACAAACTTGCTGTATTAATTGCTTCAACCAAGAAGCTGATTTTTGTTAACAAAACCGGTGTCAAGGTCGGTACTTACAGTTTTGATGAATTTGCTCATATGATGCTTGAGGGCAATGTTATCCTGACGGAAGAAGCAGACCAGTTTGAACACTCCCTGGCCAGGGTTATCAAAACCCTGAGAAAAGAATAAGGCGCATGATGTCTTCCGACAATAACCACCGCAGTGAATACAGATTGGTCGACTCGATTACTGTTTTTATTGAAACCAGCGCTTCGCCAAACGGTGAGCCACCACCGGTAAAGGTCACCATTTCGGAAACAGTGGATGTATCTGCCAATGGTTTACAGGTCAAGCTGGATTATGAGCTGCCTGCCGGTAGTCTCTTGCCCTTGTGTGTTCAGTGTTCGAAGCCTACGGCAACTTTTAATCTTACCGGTGAAGTGATGTGGGTCAGGCAATGTGATGTGGCGGGTATTTTTCTTGTGGGTTTTCGTATTCTTGAGAACGACCAGACCGACCTGCAAGGCTGGAAGGAACAGGTTAGCCAGCTGCTTTCCAAAGCCTAGCGCAGGCCAAAGCAGCTGGCGGCAACAGACGCAGACTTTACAGGGCCAGCGTCTGGTGTTTTAAATATACCGAGTCCAGTGCCAGAAAAGATCAGCTGAACGGATGCCGCAAAGTGATTGTCTCTACACGGTCGGGGCCGGTTGAAATAATGTCAATCGGCGCCTGAACCAGCTCTTCGAGCCTTTTGATATAGGCCCTGGCATTGTCGGGTAATTCATCGAGGCTTTTTGCCCCGATTGTCGACTCTCTCCATCCGGGCATGTCTTCATAAACAGTTTGCAGGTGCTCGTAACCATCCGCACTGGCAGGCATATCAATCTCCCGTCCTTCTGCATCTTTATAGGCAACACAGATACGAATGGTTTCAATGCCGTCGAGAACATCCAGTTTGGTCAGGCACAGGCCGGTAATACTGTTGATCTCGATGGCGCGTCTTACCGCAACAGCATCGAACCAGCCGCAGCGTCTCTTGCGCCCGGTAGTCGCCCCGAATTCATGACCTTTTTTTCCGAGATACTCCCCGGTGTCATCGAACAATTCAGTGGGGAAGGGGCCAGAGCCAACACGGGTGGTGTAGGCTTTTGTAATACCGAGAATATAATCGAGATAACAGGGGCCGAAACCGCTGCCGGTTGCTGTGCCACCGGCTGTTGTGTTGGAAGAAGTTACAAATGGGTAAGTGCCGTGGTCGATATCGAGCAGTGAACCCTGAGCGCCCTCGAACAGGAGGTTGCTGCCTTTTTTACGATAACTGTGCAGCAGGCTGGTGATATCGGCAATCATCGGTTTTATTTCTTCGGCGAGTTGCATTGCCTGTTCATAGGTAGTTTCAAAATCAACGGCAGCTACCTTGTAGAATTCTGTCAGCATAAAGTTATGGTAGGACACCAGCTCACGGAGCCGTTCCCGAAAGCGTTTGGGGTCAAGCACATCGCCGAGCCGCAGTCCGCGTCTTGCAACCTTGTCTTCATAGGCCGGGCCAATGCCACGCCCTGTTGTACCTATTTTACTGCTGCCTCTTGCGGTTTCCCGCGCCTGGTCAAGAGCGACATGATAAGGGAGGATAAGCGGGCAATTCGGGCTCAGTTTCAGTCGGTCCCTCACGGGAATACCTTTTTCTTCCAGCTCCCTGATCTCTTTCATCAGTGCATCGGGCGCCAGAACCACGCCATTGCCGATGAGACAGGTGACATTGTCCCGAAGAATGCCGGAGGGAATGAGGTGTAATACGGTGGTTTTTCCTTCAATCACCAGCGTATGACCGGCGTTGTGACCACCCTGAAAGCGTACAACAGCATCAGCTTTATCGGTAAGGAGATCGACAATTTTACCCTTGCCTTCATCACCCCATTGTGTTCCAAGAATTACGACATTTTTACCCATTTTGAAACGAACTCTATTTGATTTCAGTGGAAGAAAAGCAAGCCCTTGCGATTTTACTTTTCATGGTTTATCGGTTGGCAGGTATAACTTCCGTTGACCTTAACCAACTCCCGGTCAAAAACGGACTTTTCGGAGCCAATGTCTTCATCACCGAGCAAGAACACGACAGTTTCGCCCTGATTCCGAAGTGATTGTATTGCCTGCCATTGCTCAATTGTGCCATCGTCTCTGGTCAGAATGGCAGCTGTTTTTGCTGTGCTAACCTCGCCCATATCAATCAGGGCCTTGAGGTTGGCGTTAAAGCCGGTTGCAGGTCTTGCCCGGCCGAAAACGGCACCGATATCATCGTAGCGACCACCATTGGCAACGGCCTCCCCATAACCGGGAGCATAGGCAGCGAATACCAGCCCCGAGTGGTAGTGATAGCCGGGTAGCTCAGCAAAATCGACATAGCACTGTACATTCGGGAAACGCTGCTGAATGTAAAGAATAACCTGCTCGATATTATCGATGGCAACCTGCACACTGAGGGGTGCATCGGCCAGAATGGTTCTGGCCTGTTCAATAACACTGTTGTCTTGCCGGGCATTGTTGTCACCAAAAAGGGTGATCAGTTTTTCCAGCAGGTGACTGTAGGTTTTATCGTTGATTTCCTGATCGATGAAGCGTGTTAATTCTGTTTTGGCCTTGCGTTGGAGAATATCCAGCAAACGGTTTTCCTGTTCTTCATCCAGCCCGCAAAGTGAGGCAAGGGCACGAAAAATCGAAACATCGCCAATAGAAAGCAGGGGGGATGTAACACCGGCCAGTGCCAGGGTTTCCAGCATCAGGCAGATAACCTCCTTGTCGGCAGCCAGTTCATTAATACCGTAACATTCGGCGCCAATCTGTATCGGTGCCCGAGAACTGAGGGCTGTTTTTGGCCGGGTTCGGAGAACGGTGCCGGCATAGCAGAGCCGGGCAGGGCCAGCCTCATTAAGACTGTGTGCATCGATGCGTGCTGTTTGTGGTGTAATGTCTGCCCTTATACCCATCAGGCGGCCGCTGAGCTGATCGGTTACCTTGAATGTTTGTATATCAAGGTCGCGGTGACTGCTGATTAAAAGTGATTCGGTAAATTCGACAAGAGGTGGAATGACAAGCTGGTAGCCCCAGCAGCGGTAGCGATCCAGTAGTTGGCGACGGAGGCTTTCCAGCTTTTCGGCTTCGACCGGCAGTAATTCATCGATACCGTCAGGTAGTAACCAGCGATCTGCGACGCTCATGCTTATCCTCTGTTTATCAGGTACAGCATAAAGGCTCCGGTCAACATACTGCCCAAGCCTATCATGCGTATGGTTCTGTCATTTGTGTTTCCGAGGGTCTGTACCATTTCACGCCAACGACCGGGGGCGATGAAAGGCAAAAGCCCTTCCAGTACCAGCATCAGGCACATGGCCCTGAATAAGTCATCCCACATGATTTAAGGTTGAACCTGTTATTGAACCGGAAAAATGCACAAAAAAAAGCCGGGTGAATGTACCCGGCCAGATACGGCGTAATCATACACTATTAGAGGGACTCACAGCCAATCGAATTGTCGTTTGAAGAACGAGTGCCGACTTTGCTATTTGTAGCTGTGCTCTTCTGCGGGAAAAAGGCCGGCCTTTACCTCGAGTGCGAAGGCGCGAAGTGCAGCGGGAATGTCAGTATTTTCAAGAAGATAGTTCTTGGTGAACTTGGGGGTTCTGTGCGGTGTGATACCCAGCATGTCGTAGGCTACCAGAACCTGGGCATCGGTATAGGGGCCAGCGCCGATGCCGATTACCGGGATGTCGAGTGTTGCTGTAATGTCTTTTGCAAGCGCCGTTGGCACGCACTCAAGTACGAGCAGGTCGGCCCCGGCCTGCTGAAGAAGCAGGGCATCCTTGCGGATAGTATCGGCATGCTCGGAATCCCGGCCCTGCACCTTGTAACCGCCGAACTTGTTGACCGATTGTGGCGTCAGGCCCAGATGCGCGCACACTGGCACCCCTCTTTGCGTCAAGGCATCAACCGTTTCGGTCAGCCATTCTCCACCTTCGAGTTTTACCATTTGCGCGCCTGCTTGCATCAGTATGGCGGCATTGTCCATGGCCTGCGTGGTGGTGGCGTAGCTCATGAATGGCATATCGGCGATGATCATGGAGCGTTTGGCGCCCTGTTTGACAGCAGCAGTATGGTAGGCGATATGGTCGACAGTAACCGGGAGTGTCGAGTCATGCCCCTGTACCACCATGCCAAGCGAATCACCGATCAGGATGACCTCAATTTCGGCCTCACTGATCAGTTGAGCCAGCGAGGCATCGTAAGCGGCCAGTACAGAAAATTTCTCATGCTGGCTTTTCATCGTTTGCAGTGTCTGGATGGTAATGGTGCGCATGGTGCTGCCTCCGGAAAATGGCCTAGAGAACGCTGGTTGGGTTAAAGTAATGCCTGCCGTTCTGGATGTTCAGTATGTAGTCAACCAGTGCACGAAAGTGCTGGGGGTTGTTAACAAGATCAATCTCGGTTGTATTGACTATCAGTAGCGGAGAGTCATTGTAGTAGTGGAAAAGCTGTGTATACGCTTCATTGAGTTGATGCAGGTACTCGCTATCGATGGCCTGTTCGGCACTGATCCCCCGTTTCCTGATTCGCTGCATCAGAATATCGACAGGTGCTTGCAGGTAAATCACCAGATCCGGTGTGGGTGCGTCAATAACAATCTGATCGTAAACCTTGTTATAGAGGTCGAGTTCATCCCGGTCAAGCGTGACAGAAGCAAACAGAGGGTCCTTGTTGATCAAGAAGTCGGAAACCCTGACCGGCTGAAACATGTCTGCTTGCCGGAGCTGGCTGAATTGCCTTGAGCGTTGAAACAGGAAATATAACTGGGTGGGCAGGGCCGTGCCCTTGCGGTCGAAATAAAACCGTTCCAGAAAGGGGTTTTCTTCGGCGGATTCCAGCAGCGTTTCGTAGTTAAAGGTAGCAGCAAGCTGTTTGGCCAATGTGGTTTTGCCAACACCGATATTGCCTTCGACGGCAATAAATCTGGGCAGTTTTTTGCCCTCCAGATCAATTGTCGGCAAATTGTCGAATTCAGTTTTCATCGGCTGCATTTTCTTCCGGTGTTAATTGAGCCAGACCTTCCCTGTCGGTTTTGGCGAGGAGTTCCTTGATAGGCCCGAAACCGGGTAAGTATAGCTCACTGTCGAGTTCGGCAAGGGGATAAAGTACAAAGTTTCTCTCAGTGATGCCTGGATGGGGAATACAGAGGTTTTCACTGTTTATCACCTGCTTACCGTAAGTGAGTATAGCCAGATCCAGTGTTCTTGGTCCCCAGCGTTCCAGACGAAGGCGGTGGTGCTGTTGCTCAATGGCCTGTAATTCGCAGAGCAGTTGTTCAGGGTTCAGGCTTGTGGAAAGTTTTGCGACAGCATTGATGTAGTCCGGTTGTTTGCCGGGGCCAACCGCCTT
Source organism: Pseudomonadales bacterium (assembly GCA_020443005.1). Lineage (GTDB taxonomy): Bacteria > Pseudomonadota > Gammaproteobacteria > Pseudomonadales > UBA7239 > JAGRJA01. The sequence continues at coordinate 4,249 of JAGRJA010000150.1, read as the reverse complement.
GCTTCTATAGAGGGCTGATTGTGCTTCAAGTTTTGTTTGTGGAAGTGCAGACAGCGCTTTAAAGGCAGTTGAAACCTGTTGTTGCGGGTTTTCGAGGTTGCTGCCGAGACCGATAAAGCTGATGACTGGCATGACTGTCACCGTTTGCGGGTTCGGGTTCGTGGTTTACGGGGTCGACGGTTGTTTTTGCGCTCGACATCATCATGGTCGTCGTTTGCAGTGACAGGGTTGGACTGCTGATAATTGGTCCACCAGCTGCCCAGGCCTTCCAGTTCCTCGCCGGCTTCTTCGCGAAGCAACAGGAAGTCGTAGGCTGCCCTGAAGCGAGGGTGAGCGGCCAGGGCTTTTGCTCTTTTCCCCTGATAACGGTGCAATCGATACTGGAGCTGCCAGATATCTTTCATCGGTCCTGAAAAGCGTCTCGGGATTGCAGTGATTTGCAGTTGTTGCTGGATCACCTCATCCATCGCCCGATGCAAATGCTGGAAAAAGGGGATGTCGTTTTTTGTTTCCCGAGCCAGTTGTTCCTGTAATGCCGGCCATAACAGGGCTGCAAAAAGGTAATAGGGTGTTACGGTTTTTCCGTTGGCAATGCGTTCATCGGTGTTGCGAAACGCGATGTCGAGCTGTCTTTGATAGAGAGGATTGCTGTCGACGGCTGCGGCAGTCGCCGGAAAAAGACAGGGCAGCAGCGAGTAACGATTCAGTTCTTTGCTGGTGGCAACAGCGTGACCGCTCATCAGCAGCTTGATTACCTCATCGAACAGGCGTGCCGCCGGTACTTCTGTGAGCAGCCCGGAAAGCTGGTCAAAGCAGGCGCTGCTGTCCTTGTGGATGCTGAAGCCCAGCTTGGCAGCCAACCTGATCGCCCTCAGTATTCTGACCGGGTCTTCCCGATAGCGTTGCGGTGGGTCACCAATGACTCTCAGTATTCGTTTTTCGAGATCCTCGAGCCCGTTACAGAAGTCATGCAGGGTGAAACCATCGACCGAGTAATAGAGTGCATTGACAGTGAAATCCCGCCGCAGGGCATCTTCCTCAATCGTGCCATAGACATTGTCCCGGAGTAACAGCCCCTGCTGACTTGCATGCGCCTGATGTCGGGTATCAGAACGCTGGTGGTGACCGCGGAATGTGGTAACTTCAATGATCTCCCTGCCAAAACGAATATGAACAATCTTGAAGCGTCGGCCGATGATGTGAGCGTTGCGAAAAATCCTGAGTATTTGCTCGGGGGTGGCATTGGTTGCTATGTCAAAATCCTTGGGGTGCATTTCCAGTAATATGTCGCGCACACCGCCGCCGACAAGATAAGCCGCAAAACCGGCTTCATTCAGCCCGTACATGACCTTCAAGGCAGCCTGACTGATCTCCTTGCGTGAAATGGGATGCTGATCGCGGGGGATGATTCGATGCTGTTTTTTTGGGGTGAGGCTTGCCGGAGAAAGACGGCGTATCAGGCGTTTGAGCATGTATTATCGGTTGACCCCGTAGGCAGCTACGCAATATTCAGACAAGAGCGGTTTTGTTGGCGGAAAAAACATGGCGTTGATTCTAGCATAAAGCAACAAAATCAACAGAATGTAACTGTGTTACATTATGGTGGTTGGTTGTTTTTGCAAATCCGCATTTGTCAATGCAGGTTTGCCCGGTGTTGGTGTGGGTGTTTTTGTTGGAAAATGCCCGGCTGAAATGGAGGTTGTTTTGACAGGTTACTTGCCATCTCTGGTTTTAACAGCATTTTGTGTGCTCATTCTCGGATTTGCACACTGGTTTTTGATGGTGAGAAAAAAAGACCTGGGTGCCGAGTCGAAGCTGCCGCGCCAGTTGTTTTTATTCATGCTGACTTTTTTTGCCTTGCTGGTCATTCTGCTGTCCCTGCCCTTGTCGGATGCAACGCGTTCCCAGCTTTTCGGCCTTCTCGGTTTGTTGTTAACCGGTGTCATCGGCTTGTCTTCTACCAGTTTTGTCAGTAACGCCATGGCCGGTTTGTTGCTGCGGGTAACACATACCTTTCGCCCCGGTGATTTTATCTATGTTGATAATTATTGGGGGCGAGTAACAGAGCGCGGTCTGTTCCATACAGAGATACAGACCGAGGATCGCGATCTGATGGCCTTGCCAAACTTTTATCTGGTGCGTTCACCCGTCAAGGTTGTTCGTCGTAATGGCACGATTGTTTCGGCAATGCTGTCTCTGGGCTACGATCTGCCTAACCAGCAAATTGAGCCATTGCTTAAACAGGCGGCTATCAATGCCGGTTTGCAGGAGCCGTTTGTGCAGATCAGGGAGCTTGGTGATTTTTCGGTGTGCTACAGGGTTGCAGGTTTGCTTGATGAGGTGAAAAGTCTCTTATCTGCACAGTCCAGTTTGCGCCGAAATATTCTTGATACTTTGCATGCGGCCGGTGTTGAAATTGTTTCGCCGGCCTTCATGAACCAAAGACAGATTGATAGTAAAACCCCCGTTATTGCCGCTGTGCAGCCTGAAAACACGAAGACCGAAGTTTCAGTCACACCTGAAAGCCTGATTTTTGATAAGGCAGAGGAGGCGGAAGAGCTGGATACCCTGCAGCAGGAATACAGGCAGTTACAAGCGGAACAAAAACAATTGAGCAGCGACAAGAATGATTTGAAAAGCCCGAATGAAACCCGGCGAAAATACATTGAGCGGCGACTGGAATTTCTTGAACAGGCGATAAGGCTTGCCAGAGATGAAGCAGAGCAGGAAGCAAAACCGGGTTTGTAGTCGTCGAATTTGATCTCTGTTCTGTCACTGGTTATGGCGATTGTATAGTTCAGCCCGAAACCTGTTTCGGGAATTGCCCTGTTTTTGTTGAATGGTCACTTGCCGGTTTTTTTGGGGATCCCGAGTCGCTGCCGTTTCTCCCACAAACTCTTTCTGCTGATGCCGAGTTGCTTTGCCAAAGCTGTTTCACTCATCGAGCCCTGATTTTCGAGTACGAAATTCCTGAAGTAATCATCTAGTGATACCTTGTCCATAGTCGGTGCTGCACTTGTGTTTTCCTGCAGTCGATGACCGGGAGCTGAATCTGCCGATTCAGGCTTGTTGTTCTGTAAATCAAAATGCTGGCTTTGTAGTTCGGAAGCGCCTTCACTGAGAATGAGCGTGCGTTGCATGACATTTTGTAATTCGCGTACATTGCCAGGCCAGCTATGCTCGAGCAGTGCCTGTCTGGCACTATCAGAAAGTGTGGGTATCTGTTTCCCCATGTTTTCAGCATGAAGTTTCAAAAAGTGTTCTGCCAGTTTGATAATGTCCTGTTCCCGCTCACGCAAGGGCGGGATATTGATCTGGATGACATTGATACGAAAAAAGAGATCCTCCCTGAAAAGTCCCTGGCTGCAAAGATCCTTCAGGTTCTGGTGAGTGGATGCAATGACTCTGACATTAACCGGATGAGAGGCGATGGAGCCAATGGGGCGAACCCTGTTTTCCTGCAAGACGGTGAGCAGTCTCGCTTGTGCCTCGAGTGGTAACTCACCGATTTCATCGAGAAACAATGTGCCGCCATCGGCAGCGGCAATCAGGCCGATATGCGAACGGTCGGTATGTGAAATCGCCCCTTTTTCGTAGCCGAACAATTCGGCTTCAATAATCGCCTCTGGCATACTGGCGCAATTGACGGTGATAAATGGTCTGTCTTTACGGGGGCTTTTGTTGTGAATCAGTGTCGCGACAAGTTCCTTGCCTGTGCCGGTTTCCCCGGTGATCAATGCTATTGTGTCTGTGGGTGCGAGCATATCGATTTTTTTCATCATCGAACGCATTGCATCAGACGAACCGGTAATAAAGTCCTGTAGTTGTGAGCCTGCAGGCTCACTCGATGTTGGCGTGTGGGTGCTGCTTTGTTGTGTTGAAGTTGCTTTCAGGGAAGGAAGGGGTTTTTCATTAAGGGAACTATCGGTTTTAGTGGATTCGCCGATGATTCTTTCCACCGTTTCAATCATTTCCTTGTGATCAAAAGGTTTCGAAATGTAATCGACGGCTCCCTGTTTCATCGCTTCAACTGCCGAGCGCATACTGCCGTAACTCGTCATGATTAAAACGGGCACCGGTTTTGCCATTTCTATAAGGTCGGTACCCGGTGCCCCGGGTAACCTGACATCACTGATCACCAGCGCGAGTTCATCAAAACCCCGGTTGCTTGCTTCCTGTACTGACGCCGCCTCAATGACTTCAAAGCGGTTTCGCTCAAGCAGTTTTCGCAGTGCTTTACGAATGATGT
>JAGRJA010000149.1 GCA_020443005.1 Pseudomonadales bacterium | reverse complement strand
CTCCCTGTGTTCCGGATTGTAGGTTGCCATCACTGTGTCAGTAAGTCTGGCTGCCATTATTCCGCCCTCTACCGTTTTTGTCGACATGCCGTAACTGCGGATTTTTCCCTGTTTTTTGAGTTCTGCCAGCGTAGCCAGAACCGGCGTTTTTTCAATAATATCCCTGTCATTGCCGTCGGAGTGCACCAGTACCAGATCAATATAATCGGTGTTGAGGCGTACAAGGCTGCGTTCGACACTGAAACGCGTGTGTTTTTCGGAAAAGTCGAAAGCAGATTTGCCGTCGATAAATTCTTCCCCAACCTTGCTGCAGATGACCCAGTGCTTGCGCTGCCCTTTCAGCAAATGACCGAGCCTTTCTTCGCTGTTGCCATAAGCCGGGGCTGTGTCAATCAGGTTAATACCCAGCTGGAGGGCAGTGTTTATTAACAGGCCTGCCGTCGCGTCATCGGGAATGGCGAACTGTTGGGGATATTTGACGCCCTGATTGCGCCCGAGCTTGACAGTACCCAAACCCAGTGCACTGACCTGAATACCTGTTGAACCCAGCGCCCGGTATCTCATGCGTCAAACGCCTTGTCCCAGGGCGTTTGGGCGATCGCGGGTCGGGGCCAGTCGCCGAGAGCGTCGGGATTGAACGGGTGAGCAGGCGCGATACCCGTTGCTTCAAGCGTTGAGAGTACCTCGTTGGCCAGATTCGGGCTAAGTGTCAGTTTGGTGGGCCAGGCAACCAGAACATTGTCAACACTGTCGGCCTTGCCAACAAAAGCCTTGTCCGGGCGCAAGCTGTTTTTCTGCAGGGGCTCTGCCCGGTTCACCTCAAGTGTGGCCCATTCTGCACCGGACCAGTCGAGCCAGTGGAACAAGGTGGACAGCTCCTGTTTAGCGGTTTGAATCAACGCTTCATCGGATTTGCCGACACCACTTTCAGCCAATTCACCACCGAGATACCAGACCGTTTCTCCTTTCGCGGTAAGGTGACTTGAAAGGGTCAATCTGGGTTTGCTGTCTTTTCCTACGCAGTGAGCTTGCAGTTTGTAAGGGTGGCGATGTTTCACCATAACCTGTTTCAGAGGGCGCACCTGCATTTTGGGTGCTTGTGCGTGAATTTGTTGCATAAGCCAGTTGTTGCCTTCTCCGGCACAGAAAATGATTCGCTGGCTTTCAATGGTGCTGTTGCGCTGGTGCGAATTCAGTTTTATTCGCACTTGCCGGTCAACCGATTCCAGCGCATCCTGTTGCCAGTCCACCCGAAAAACACGCTCTTGATAATTCTGGAACAGGTTTCTGACAAGAGAGGGTGTGTCGAGAACCTTGTCGACCAGCCTGTAAACTGTGCCGGCAAACTCGGCAGACTGAAAAACCGGCGGGTATCGGGTTCGCTTCAGTTTTTCAATGCGCCCGCGCAGGGCTTTGCTGGCAAGGAAAGCGGTAACTTTTGAGCGAACACTGTCATTCGACCACATATAGAATTCGTCACTGAGCACCTGTGTTTGTTGCAGGTTGACATCGCCCTTTCCCTCCAGGCAGCGTGCCCAGTATTCGGGCATGTCGGCAATGGCTTCAGAGGAGGGGTTGAGGGCACCGCTGAGCGTATATTTGACGCCACCGTGTATCATTCCCTGGGAGGCGAGAGTCTGTTGGCTGCCCAGCGCATTGTTTTCAAGCAGAATGGCGTTATAACCAAGGTTGCAGAAGCGGTTCAACATCCACAGCCCGGCTATTCCCCCGCCTATCAGCGTGATGTCGGTTTTTACATGCTGTGTCTGTGTCGTCATCATGGCGGCGATTATACGCGAATAATCGATGGTGGCGGGTGTGGTCATCGATGTAACCCGGTGTTGTTTTGATGCCCGCTGGAATGGTGAGCTGGATTAGCTGTTACAATGGCCGCCGCTCGCAAGCAGGGTTTGTGAGCGACGATAGGAAACGATTAATATTTCTGAATTACGCATGATTTATCGCCTGGCCTACAGTCTGAGTTTGTATTTGCTGCTTCCTGTCGTGCTGATACGGTTGTGGTGGCGCTCTTTGAAGGCGCCTGCCTACCGTTTGCGTTGGCGGGAGCGTTTCGGATATTGTCCGGACTATACCGGTAGCAAGCCCCTTGTCTGGATTCATGCTGTTTCGGTGGGGGAAACACTGGCGGCTGTTCCCCTGGTTCATGCAATTCAGCAGGGTTACCCCGGCTACCGGGTGATAATGACCACGACTACGCCGACAGGCTCAGACCGGGTCAGGGCGGTCTTTGGTGATGGTGTAGAGCATGTTTATTTTCCCTATGACCTGCCCGATGCGGTGAGGCGTTTTCTGGACAGAACCCGCCCGGTCATCGCCATAATTATGGAAACCGAGTTGTGGCCGAATACGCTGAACGCGTGCGCAAAGAGAAAAATTCCGGTTGTTTTGGCCAATGCCAGGCTTTCTGAAAAATCCGCAAGGGGGTACCAACGGTTTGCATTTTTGACCCGTGACGCTTTGCAAAACCTGTCGTGTGTTGCCGCTCAGAATGCTGTCGATGGCCAGCGTTTCAGGCGTTTGGGTTTGCCAGAAGAAAAATTGTCGGTCATCGGCTCCATAAAATTTGATCTTGAAATCGCCGAAGCCGACAGGCTTGCCGCAGCCCGATTGAAACGCTTCTGGTCAGCCTCAGGGGCATTTAACACTGTCAGAACTGTATGGTTGGCAGCCAGTACCCACCCGGGTGAGGACGAACGCTTGCTCGAGGTCTACAAGACCCTGAAACAGCGATACCCGGCACTTTTACTGGTGCTTGTTCCTCGACACCCCGAGCGATTTCAGCCGGTTTTCAGTTTATGCCAGTCGCAAAACTGGCGAGTGGAAAATTACAGTGAGCTTGATGTGATTAAAGATGGCGTGCTTTCGGGCGAAGTTGATATCGTCATTGGCAATACCATGGGTGAACTCTTGCGTTTTTACGGTGCGGCAGATATCGCGTTTGTGGGTGGTAGCCTGGTTCCTGTCGGCGGGCATAACCTGGTAGAACCCGCGGTATGGGCTCTACCGATATTGGCGGGGCCGCACTTGCACAATTTCAGTGATATGGCGCGGTCGCTGCTGCGGGATCAGGCTATGTTTGTTTGTGATTCGGTGCCGATGTTGGAAGAACATCTGTTTACCTTGCTTGAGCATCCCGCGCTTTGTGAGCAGATGGGGCAAAAAGCGCTCGCGTTTGCTGAAAAAAACCGTGGCAGCCTGCAACGCCTGAACGAACTTCTGGCACCTTATCTGGCCAACGCGAATGCCTGATCACTGAACAAGGTGCTGGCTCTTATTCAAAGCCCGCTCGAAGCAGATGTTTGTCGGTATCCAGCCATTGCTCGAAATCGGTGATATCTGCGGGTACGAGTGTGCCTGAAACCGCTTTCAACTCAAGCATGTCAATAATAAAACGGTAACGGGAGTTCAGCCAGGCCAGCTTGGTCTGGTAAACCAGTTTTTCGGCATTCAGCACATCGACAATATTTCGTGTGCCGACATCGTAACCTGCGCGAGTGGCATCCAGTGCACTTTGGGCAGAAACGATGGCCTGTTTTTGTGCCCTGACG
>JAGRJA010000148.1 GCA_020443005.1 Pseudomonadales bacterium | reverse complement strand
TTATTGCCAATAAACATTATGCGACCTTTTCATGACTGGTTTTAAGGCTTTCAAGCAAGCTGATCACGGCAGAAAGCCGTTTTTTTCTATCTTGCAAATTGCCAATGAATTTCAGGATATTTGCGCCCTTGAACTGGTAGTTTGCGGGTTGGCTTTGAACGAGTTTCACAAGCGTCAAAGTATCAATGTTCGTCTCAGATGAGAATTCAATCTGGCCACCAAGCTCATTGGCGGTGAGTTTTTTTATTCCCATCTTTTCGCAGATTAATTTCAATGAAGTTAATGAAAAAAGATATTTGGTCTGTTCCGGTAACAAACCAAAACGATCAATCATCTCGACTTGTAGTTCATTCAATGCTTCATCATTTTTTGCCATGGCAATGCGCTTGTAAAGAGTGAGGCGTGTTTGCGTGTCCGGCAAATAATCTTCGGGAATCAACGCGGGTATATGCAGGTCGATTTCTGCTCCAGTAGGCATTTTGTCATCAACACCGGGCACTTTTCCATCCTTTATGGCTTGTATGGCCCGTTCCAGCATGTCCATATAAAGGTTAAAGCCAATGCTTTGAATTTGACCACTTTGTGATTCACCTAAAAGTTCACCGGCACCCCGTATTTCCAGGTCGTGGGTCGCCAGCATGAATCCCGCACCCAATTCGGAAGACATTTCAATGGCTTCCAGTCTTTTGATTGCATCTTTCGTCATTGATTTGGGATGAGGCGTTAGCAGATAGGCATAGGCCTGATGATGTGAACGACCCACTCGCCCACGCAGTTGGTGTAACTGGGCCAGACCGAATTTATCGGCGCGGTCAATAATAATGGTGTTTGCATTCGGGACATCGATACCGGTTTCTATAATCGTAGTACATACCAAAACATTGAAGCGACGATGGTAAAAGTCAGACATAACCTGTTCAAGCTGTCTTTCGCGCATTTGCCCATGCCCGATTTCAACCTTGGCCTCGGGAACCAGTTTTGCAATGTCTTCTTTAACACGGAGGATGCTTTTGACATCGTTATGCAGGTAATACACTTGCCCTCCACGGAGCAGTTCACGAAGTAGCGCCTCCTTGATCATGTTTTTGTCCGATTGACGGATAAAAGTTTTCACTGAAAGCCGTTTTGCAGGAGGGGTTGCGATAATAGAGAGTTCCCTCATGCCCGACATTGCCATATTCAGGGTTCTGGGTATGGGCGTTGCCGTAAGTGTCAGTATATCCACCTCGGCACGCAGGCTTTTCAGTTTTTCTTTCTGTTGAACGCCAAAACGGTGTTCCTCGTCAATAATCATCAGACCAAGTTCACTGAAGTTCATCCGTGAAGACAGTAACTTGTGCGTTCCGATGACAATGTCAATTTCTCCTGATGCCAGTCTGTCGATGGTTTTTTCCTGCTCTGTTGCAGTTTTGAACCTGGAGAAGACATCAATGTTAACTGGCCAATTGGCAAAACGGTCCCTGAAGTTGTCATAATGTTGCTGGGCAAGCAGGGTCGTCGGCACCAGAATAACGACCTGTTTC
>JAGRJA010000011.1 GCA_020443005.1 Pseudomonadales bacterium | reverse complement strand
GTCATGAACATCATCGGTGAGGTCAATGGCCGCACCTGCTTGCTGGTTGATGACATGGTCGACACAGCCGGCACCCTCTGCAAGGCCGCTGATGCCTTGTGTGAACACGGTGCAAAGAAGGTTATCGCCTACTGCACACACCCCGTGCTTTCAGGCAAGGCTCTCGACAACATCACTAATTCGGCACTCGGCAGCCTTGTCGTAACAGATAGCATCCCCTTGTCTGAAGAAGCCAGAAATTGCCCGAAAATTCGCCAGCTTTCCCTGGCACCCATGCTGGCTGAAGCCATGAGACGCGTCAGCAACGAAGAATCCATCAGCGCCATGTTTTCCTAAACAGCGCAGGATAAACTGCCTGCCCGATATCATTACCGGGTTCAGGTTTTTTTAACCCCGCCTCTGCTCCGGTCGCAGGCGTAAAGGCGATAGAACCAGGAGACAAACATGTCCGAGTTCACTTTAAATGCACAAGCCAGAACAGACACAGGGAAAGGTGCGAGCCGCCGCCTGCGTCGTAACGCCGGCCTTGTTCCCGCCATTGTCTATGGCGGCAATGAACCTCCCAAAAACATCACACTGGCTCATAAGGATGTGATGAAATCACTGGAAAATGAAGCTGTCTACTCGCATATTCTCGACCTGAATATCGACAACGAGAGCGAAAATGTGATTCTTAAAGCTGTACAGCGTCACCCGGCAAAAAACCAGATCATCCACCTTGATTTCATGCGTGTTGTCAAAGGCACAAAAATCACCCTTCGGGTGCCCCTGCACTTTATCAACCAGGAAACCTGTATCGGTGTCAAACAGCAGGGTGGTGTTATCAGCCACAATATGACAGATCTGGAAATTATTTGCCTTCCCAGAAATATTCCCGAATTCATTGAAGTCGACATGAAAGATGTTGAACTCGACAGTACAGTGCACATTTCAGACCTCAAGTTGCCTGAGGGTGTTGAATCTGTCGACTTGTCACACGGCGAGGATCATGACCTTCCGGTTGCCAATGTACACAAGATCAAAGGCACCAAGGCAGACGATGAGGACGGTGCTTCTTCCGAAGAGGGTACTGACGAAGAGTAATCTTTCTGAAGACAACAACCTTCAAAGCCAGAAAACGGTAGCAGAAACCCCTACTACCCATTCTGGCTTTTTTATTTGTATTGACTATGGCTATAAAAGCAATCATCGGGCTGGGCAATCCGGGAAAGGAATACGAACACACGCGTCATAACGCCGGTGAAGACTTTGTAATCGCTCTTGCCGAGCAATTTGGTGGCCATTTTAAAAAAGAAGACCGCTTCTTTGGCATGACAGCCACTGCCACCATTCACCATCAAGCCATTCGACTGCTTCTGCCTGGCACCTACATGAACAGAAGTGGCCAGGCTGTCGCGGCACTCAGTAATTTCTACCGTATTGAAACGGATGAAATACTTGTCGTTCACGACGAGCTGGATCTGGCACCCGGCACCGCTCGTTTGAAAAAGGCGGGCGGACACGGCGGACACAACGGTCTCAGGGATATCATTTCAAGCCTGGGCAACAACAACGGTTTTTTGCGTCTGAGAATTGGCATTGGCCACCCCGGACAGGCCAGGCAAGTCAGCAGCTATGTATTAAAGAAACCGCCCCCGGACGAGCAACTACTTATCAGGCAGAGCATGGAAGACGCCCTTCGCGTGATACCTGACCTGATCAAGGGCGACTGGGAAAAAGCCACCCGAGATCTGCATTCCCTCAAATAGCTGACAAAATACTGGAGACAAAGAAATGGGCTTCAAATGTGGTATCGTCGGCTTGCCAAATGTTGGCAAGTCCACACTGTTCAATGCCTTAACCAAAGCCGGGATTGATGCTGAAAACTTCCCCTTTTGCACTATTGAGCCCAACTCCGGCATAGTGCCTGTTCCCGACCCCAGACAAAATGCACTGGCCAATATAGTGAAACCGGAAAAGGTGATTCCGACAACCATGGAGTTTGTCGATATTGCCGGGCTCGTCGCCGGTGCCTCCAGAGGGGAGGGGCTGGGCAACCAGTTTCTGGCGAACATCAGGGAAACCGATGCCATCGCCCATGTTGTACGCTGCTTTGACAATGAAAATGTCATTCATGTTGCCAACACGATTGACCCCGCTTCCGACATTGCTGTTATCAATACCGAACTGGCGCTTTCGGATCTGGAAACAGCTGAAAAAGCCCTGCAACGCTTTAGTCGAAATGCAAAAGGGGGTGATAAAGAAGCTATCGCCATGAAGGCCCTGCTGGAAAAAATCATGCCTGCACTCAATGAAGCGCAACCCATACGCTCAATGTCACTCAATGAAGACGAGCTGGTGTTACTGGAACGACTTCACCTGCTCACTATCAAACCTACCATGTATATTGCCAATGTCGATGAAGACGGCTTTGAAAACAATCCGCATCTCGATACTGTCAGAAAAATAGCAGAAACAGAAAATGCGATTGTCGTGCCCGTCTGCAACAAGCTCGAATCAGAAATTGCAGAGCTTGAGGAAGATGAAAAAGCTGAATTCCTTGAGGAACTGGGTATGAAAGAGGCTGGATTGAATCGGGTGATCCGGGCCGGCTATCAGTTATTGGGGCTTCACACCTATTTCACGGCCGGCGTCAAGGAAGTCAGGGCGTGGACCATTCCCCTTGGAGCGACGGCTCCCCAGGCAGCAGGCAAAATCCATACAGACTTTGAAAAAGGTTTTATTCGCGCCGAAGTTATCAGTTATGCTGATTTCATTGAATACAAGGGTGAAGCTGGTGCAAAAGCCGCTGGCAAACAGCGCAAGGAAGGCAAGGAATATATAGTCAAGGATGGCGATGTGATTCACTTTCTGTTTAATGTATAGACAACTTTTCAAAGTAACCAAACCCTAGATGGAGCAAAGATGGCCAAGCGACGCGACATGATCAGAATGAGTGATCAGGAAATGTGGGATTTCATCGAAACCCAAAAAAGCATTCAGGTATGTACTATCAACAAGGATGGCAGCCCTCACCTTACGACCATGTGGTTTGCCGTACACGATGGCAAGATTGTTCTGGAGACTTTCACCAAGTCACAGAAAATAGTAAACCTGAAACGCAACCCCAAAATAGCAGTGTTACTGGAAGATGGCACCGAATACAATGAGCTCCGGGGTGTGACATTCAATTGTGATGCCGAGCTTGTTGATGATTACGACACCGTACATGCATTGCATGTGGATGTTGTGGTACGCAATCAACCGGGAGTCACTCCGGAGCAAGCCGAGGAATTCACCCGGGAAATGAGTAAAAAGAAAACCGTTATCCTGGTTAAGCCTGAAAAAGTTGTTTCATGGGACCACCGTAAACTCGATGTCGCTTATTAAGCACTAACAGTTCCCGAAAGAACCCGTATTGAAAACAACCGGTCGACATACGATATGAAAAATTCAGGCATTTTATAAATTTCGGACAAATCTCAAATAAACGCTGTGAAATTCATGTTTCAATAGAAGCTGGCGGGGTTGTCTTTAAGAAGTTTTAATAGCAACTTGAAAAACGACTTACACCTATTTGGCACAATTTATGCAGCAGCAAGACAGTTGAGGGGGAACTCGCTGTTGTGCCATTTTTGCACCAAATCGGTGAATTGATAGCAAAATTAAGACACTTACTGTACAATCCCCCGCCCGTTTTTAAGGAAGATGTGACTAACACTGGAGAGCAGCATGAAACAACTAGGGATACTCGATTCGGCTTTTATCAATCTGGAGCACGCCACCACCCCCCAACACATTGGCGGGATGGGGATCTACGACCCATCGACAGCGCCAGGCAGCTTCGTCCGCTTCAAGGATGTTATTGCCCGTTTTGAGCAAAAGCTGAACAAACTGCCGTTGTTCAGTACCCGCCTTGTGCAGGTGCCGGGCGGTCACGACAAGCCTTACTGGGTAAAGGATGCCAACTTCGATGTCGAATTCCACCTGCGCCACATCGCCCTGCCTCAACCCGGTGACTGGCGGCAGCTTTGCATACTGATTGCCCGGTTGCATGCACGCCCTCTTGATATGAACAGGCCATTATGGGAGGCCTACATCATCGAAGGTCTGGACAACATCTCCAACCTGCCAAAAGGCTGTTTTGCTGTTTATACCAAAATGCACCATGCCCTGGTCGACGGTTCCGGCGGCGCATCCTTCATGTCAGCGCTGCACGATCTGGAACCCGACCCGGTTGATGAAATTGAAGATGAAACAAACGAGATTGTCACCATACCCGACCGCCAACCTTCCGCCATATACATGCGCACCAACGCTTTGCTGAATCGGGTAAAAAACTACTCCAGCATTACCAGAGGCTCATTGGGGCTCGGCAAGGAACTCAGCCGCACATTGTGGGGAATGGCCAAGGGAACAATCCCGGCGCCACAAATCAATGCGCCAAAATGCCGATTCAACCGCCCTGTTGGCCCTTACCGTGTATTTGAAGCGGCATTACTTGAACTGGATGGATTCAAGAAAATCAAGAATGCTGCCAACTGCAAGGTTAACGATGTCGCCATGGCTGTTATTGCCGGAGGCATGCGCAAATACCTTGAGCATTACAATGAACTGCCGGCAGAGCCTTTAAATACGGGCATACCGCTGAACATGAGAACGCGTCGAGGTGAAACCAATGAAAACAACCAGTTGGGTTCTGTTTTTGCCTGCCTTCACACCAACATTGAAGACCCGATGGAACGCCTGAAGGCGATTCACAAAAGCGCCAATGAAGCGAAGGAATTTGGTGAGAACAACCCCATGGTCGATACACTGAAAATGGCAGGGCTGTTTTCACCACGACTGACCTCGAGACTGGTGCAGTTTTACATCAACAACAAACTGACCGAACGGCTTCCCGTTGGCATCAGCACAGTCATCTCTAATGTACCCGGACCAAACTTCCCACTTTACAGTTGTGGTGCAAAACTGGTGCAGTATCATGGTCTTGGGCTATTAACGCCTGGTGTAGGCCTGTTTCACCTTGTGTTTAGTTACTGCGGCACCGTAACCATTACAATTGTCGGTGACAGAGACATCATGCCGGATCCGGCATTTTATCGACAGTGTATTGAAGATTCATACAAGGAGCTGATAGCCGCCTCTGATAAAAAAACCAAAAAGGTTGTCAGGCGGAAAAAAGCGGCCTCCTCGAAATCGACTGCATCTTCAAAAACTGCTTCGACCCCGAAAACAGCTTCTTCTGCCAAAACAGCTGCCAAAACCAGGCTGAATGTTGTCGCCAAGGAAACCACGACCAAAGAAAAGGAAAGTAGCACCCCGGCTGACAGCTCAGAAGAAAGCGAAAAGAAATCGGCCTAGCCTATTGTTTTGACATAAAAAGCCCCCGCCCGCCTCTCTGGGTGCCGGGGGTATTTTTTGAACTGACTAGCAGTGTGCTGGCAGAAAAGCACCTGCCCCAAGCTCCTCCTTTTATCAGATTTTATCAGACGAAAAAAAACCGGCTGGCCTACAAGACCAACCGGTTTTTATCGGTTTTTTTTGGGGGGGCTTACATCATGCCCATACCACCCATACCACCCATACCGCCCATGCCACCCATATCCGGCATAGCAGGCGTATTCTCCTGCTCGATATCGGTGACCATGCACTCGGTGGTAATCATCAGACCAGCAACGGAACCCGCAGCCTGCAAGGCAGCACGCGTAACTTTGGCCGGATCCAGGATACCCATCTCCAGCATATCACCGTATTCACCTGTCGCAGCGTTGTAACCAAAGCTGCCTGTACCCTGTTTGACTTTATCCAGTACAACTGACGCCTCATCACCCGCATTGCTGACGATCTGGCGCAAAGGTGCTTCCATTGCACGGAAAGCCAGGGCAATACCGTTATTCTGGTCTTCATTGTCACCCTGTACAGTCGCAGCAGCAGCCTGAATAGCGCGAATCAGTGCCACGCCACCACCGGCAACAACACCTTCTTCAACCGCTGCACGGGTAGCATGCAAAGCGTCTTCCACACGGGCTTTTTTCTCTTTCATTTCCATTTCGGTAGGCGCACCAACCTTGATAACAGCAACGCCGCCAGCCAGTTTGGCCATGCGCTCTTGCAGTTTCTCACGATCGTAGTCAGAGGAAGTTTCTTCCATTTGGGCACGAATCTGTTTGACGCGCGACTGAATGGCTGTAGCTTCACCAGCGCCGTCAATGATCGTGGTGTTTTCCTTGTCCATGGTAATACGCTTGGCTTCACCAAGGTGCGCCAGTGTAGCTGATTCCAGATCAAGACCAACCTCCTCTGCAATCACTGTACCACCGGTAAGAATGGCAATATCTTCCAGCATGGCCTTGCGACGGTCGCCAAAACCAGGCGCCTTACAGGCAGCGACTTTGACGATACCACGCAGGTTGTTCACAACCAGTGTTGCCAATGCTTCACCTTCAACATCTTCGGCAATAATGACCAGTGGTCTGCTTGATTTTGCGACTGCTTCAAGCACAGGCAACAATTCGCGAATATTGGAAACTTTTTTATCAACCAGAAGAATGTAAGGGTTCTCCTGCTCAACACTCATATTTTCCTGATTATTGATGAAGTAAGGAGACAGGTAACCACGGTCAAACTGCATACCTTCTACAACATCCAGCTCGTCTTGCAGCGCTTGGCCTTCTTCAACGGTGATCACGCCATCGCGACCCACTTTTT